>CAMATG010000649.1 GCA_945860645.1 Candidatus Sulfopaludibacter sp. SbA3
GCCGCCTGGGCCGGGTTCAACCGCGCCAAGTCCACTTCCACCCACGGCTCGGCCGCGGCCGTCTTCAGTGCCTCCAGCGTATGGCAGGAAACACCCTTTGTCCGGATGATCCCCTTGGCCTGCGCGTCTTCCAACACATCCATCGCGCCACGCTTTTTCACATTCCAATCTTTATCGATCATGCAGTGCAGCAGCAGAATGTCGATGTAGTCGGTCTTCAACTCGCGCCGGAAGCGGTCTATGTCGGCCCGCATCTCCGCCGCCGTGTTCGCCCGCGATTTCGACAGCAGCACCACCTTGTCGCGCGGCACCGTCGTCAGCGCCCGCGCCACGTGCGGGTGCGTCCCGTACTGATCGGCCGAATCGAAGAAGTTAATGCCCTGGTCGTACCCCGCGCGGAACAGGTCGGCCAACCCCTCCACGCCCAGTTTCTTCGTCTGGTTCGAACTTCCGCCCGTGCCGTTGGTGCCCGAACCCTGCGCCAGGCGGCTGAGAACGATCTTCTTCGGCCCAAGCGTCACCCGGTCAATGCCGCTCTTCTTCGTCTCCCCGGCGAACAAATGATAAGGAAACTGGCCCAATGTGACGGCTGTGCCAGCGGCGGTGCGGAAAAATCGTCGTCGTTGCATAATAGGGACCGTCCAATTGGTACGATATCACGGCACGGACACGTTTTTGATGCCGACATTTCTACTCCTTATTGTTTTTTGCCTCTCCTTGACCGCCCAGGAACGCTGGCAGGCGCGTTCGATGGTCATTTCGACCCGCGGCATCGCAGCCACCAGCCAGACGCTGGCCTCCCAGGCCGCCGCCAAAATCCTCGAACGCGGGGGCTCCGCCGTCGACGCCGCCATCGCCGCCAACGCCGTCCTCTCTGTCGTCGAACCCATGATGTGCGGCATGGGCGGCGACCTGTTCGCCATCCATTACGACGCCAAAACCGCCAGCCTCTCCGGCCTGAACGCCAGCGGCTGGTCCGGCCGCGGGCAGACGCTGGAAGCCTACAAAGCCAAAGGGCTCTACGGCATCCCATCCACCGGCATCCACACTGTCACCGTCCCCGGTGCCGTCGATGGCTGGTGGCAGATGCACAAGAAGTTCGGCAAGCTCCCCTGGGCCGATCTCTTCCAACCCGCCATCTACTACGCTCGCAACGGCTTCCCCGTCACTGAAATCATCCAGGAGGAATGGGCTGGCGGCGTCTCGAAGCTCAACATTGACGACAACGCCCGCAAGTACTGGCTCATCGATGGCCGTGCCCCTAAATTGGGTGAACTCTTCAAAGTCCCCGCCCTCGCCACTGCCCTCGAAATCGTGGCCAAAGGCGGGCGCGACGCGTTCTACAAAGGTCCCATTGCCGCCGCCATTCTCAAAACCTCCAAGCGCCTCGGCGGCACCCTCCAACCGGCCGACTTCGCCGAATTCTCCTCCGAATGGATCGCCCCGATCTCGGTGGATTATCGCGGCTGGAAGGTCTACTAGATGCCTCCCAACGGCCAGGGCATCGCCGCGCTCATGATGCTCAATCTCATGGAGCAGTTCGGCCTCCCGCAAATGGAACAGCGCTCCGCCGAAGCCATGCATATCAAGATTGAGGCGCAAAAACTCGCCTACCGCGACCTCTACACCTACGTCGCCGACCCCAAACAGGCCCACGTTCCCACCGCCGGGATGCTGTCAAAATCCTACGCCAAGGCCCGCGCCGCCGCGATATCCAGCGAACGCGCCAACTGCGACCCCAAGCCCGGTGAACCCGAGAAGGGCCACACCATTTATCTGAGCGTTATCGATAAGGACGGCAACACAGTCAGCTGGATACAGAGCATCTCTGACTTCTTCGGCTCCGGCGTCGCCGTGGACGACTACGCCTTCCACCTCCATGACCGCGGCGGCAACTTCTCCGCTGACCCCGCCCACCCCAACGTCCTCGCCGCCCGCAAGCGCCCCTTCCACACCATCATTCCGGCCTTCATGGAGAAGGGGAACACGAAGATTGCATTCGGCATCATGCGCGGCGGCAACCAGGCCCAGGCCCACGCCCAGTTCGTCTCCAACATCGTCGATCACAACATGAACATCCAGGCCGCGCTCGAAGCCCCGCGCTTCACCCGCCGCACCGTCGACGGCTGCAGTGTGATGATGGAGAATCGCCTCGACCCGGCCGCTCAGGAAAAGCTCAAATCCTTGGGCCATTACGTCGACTGGCGCAGCGAATACAGTGCCCAGATGGGCGGCGGCCAGGCCGTCCAGCTCGACACGACAACCAAGATCCACTACGGCGCCTCCTCGCCCCGCAAGGACGGAGCCGCCATTCCAGAACCCGACCCCTACTTCCCGAATAAACCATGAAAACCCTACTTACCCTGTGTGTGAGCACGCTCGCCCTCTTCGCCGCCGAACCAGCGCAAGAACTGGTGCAGTTGGCCAAAAAGTCCCCCCAATCCACCGCCTTCCGCGAAAAGCTGATGGCCCAGACTAAGCCCGAAGACCGCAAGAACGGCCGCGCCTGGGCCGGCTACCTCGGCGAATTTGTCTTCGTCGTCGAAGCCGCCAAGCCGCCCTCCTTCACCTGGGACGAACTCCCCGGCGCCAAGCCGATACGTCTCAAAGGCTCCGACCTCTGGATCGCCACCCCCACCGGTAAAACCGGTCAGTCGCACAACTACTACTGGACCGTCGATGGCAAGCAACTCGTCAACGCGCCCTTAAACCTGCCCAATGACGTTCCCGGCTACGGCCCGTTGAGCTACGAAAAGCCGGGCGTGCCGAAAGGGACGCTGAGCGACAAAATCGTTCATACCAGCACCATCTATGACGGCATGAAGGCCGATTACTGGATCTACGTCCCCGCCCAGTACAACGCCGCCACCCCCGCCGCCCTGATGGTCTTCCAGGATGGCGCTGGCCTCATCAATCGCAACGCAGGCGCACGGCTCTTCAACGTCGTCGATAACCTCATCCACGAAAAGAAAATGCCCGTCGCCATCCAGGTGCTCATCTCCCCCGGCACCATCGGCGAACGCCGCCTCCGCTCCGTGCAATACGATTCGGTGGAAGACAAGTACGCCCGCTACCTCCGCGACGAAATCCTGAAGGACGTCGAAGCCAAATACAACATCCGCAAGGACGGCTACTCCCGCTTCATCTCCGGCTCCTCCTCCGGCGCCATCTGCGCCTTCAACGTCGCCTGGTGGCATAACGATCACTTCACCCGCGTCCTCTCCTGGGTCGGCAGCTACACCAGCATTCAGTGGGATCCGTGGAAGAAAGAGGGCGGCAACATCTACCCCTTCCTCATCCGCAAATCGGACCGCAAGAACATCCGCATCTGGATGACCGACGGCCACAACGACCTGGAAAACAACCACGGCTCCTGGCCGCTGCAGAACATCGCCATGGCCAACTCGCTGAAGATGAAGGAGTACGATTTCCACTTCTACTTCGGTTCCGCCCAGCACAACGGCATCCAGGGCGCCTCCGACCTGCCCGAAGCTCTGACATGGATCTGGCGCGGTTACGATCCAGCCAAGACCGCGGAGACCTTCACTATGGACCCCAACGAGAAATCCAAACCCTACTTCCGCGTGAAAGAGCTGAACCGGCAGTAGTGTATCTCCGCGTCACAATCCCCCTGGCTGGCCGCGCGGTGGACGAAATCACCGCGCGCCTCGCCGATTTCGAAATCGACGGCATCGAAGAACAACTCGATGCCGTTGCCGTGTACTTCCAGGATCGCGAGATCGCTCAAGCCGTTGCCGACGAATTCGCAACCGATTCGCCGGAGGAGATGGAGGACCGCAACTGGTCCGCTGAACTCCAGGACGCCTGGCAGCCCATTGCCGTTGGCGGGCGCTTTTTCCTGTGTCCCCCATGGATGGACGCGGTTACGCCTCCCGGCCGCATCCATCTTGAAATGATCCCCGGCAACGTCTTCGGCGGTGGCGATCATCCCACCACCCAACTCTGCCTGGAAATGCTCGAAACGCTGATTCAACCGGGCCAAACCATCGCCGATATCGGCGCCGGTACCGGCATTCTGACCCGCGCCGCCCGCGCGCTCGGCGCTCGCGCCTACGGTTGCGATATCGACCCCGCCTCCGCCCCGATGGTTGATATCGTCGGCTCCGCCGACTCGATGGCTACCGCCCGGTTTGACGGCATCATCG
>CAMATG010000650.1 GCA_945860645.1 Candidatus Sulfopaludibacter sp. SbA3
CCCGAAGGCTACACCCTCCCGCCCAACCAGCAGGACCTCCAGGTCTTTGAAACCGATGTCACCGAAGACTACTTCGCCTCCACCGGCATCCCCATCCTGAGCGGTCGCCCCATCACCCGCCAGGACGATAACACCGCCCCCCGCGTCGCCGTCGTCAACGAACTCTTCGCCCAGCGCTACTACCCCGGCCAACAAGCCGTCGGCAAGCGCTTCCGCATGGAGGGACAGATGGTCCAAATCGTCGGCATCGCCCGCCGCACGAAGTACATCTTTATCAGCGAAGGCCCCACCGACGCTATCTATCTCTCCGCCCGCCAGTCGCCCCGCATGGGCCGCATGACCCTCATGGTCCACACCGCCTCCGACGCCGCTTCCTTCTCCGCTCCCGTCCGCGAAATCGTCCGCCAGGTCGACGCCTCCGTCCCCCTCACCACCCTCCGCACCATGGCCGATTATCACGACCGCCGCACCGTCGGCGTCATGCGTCTCCTCGTCCGCACCGTCACCGCCCTCGGCGCCGTCGGTCTCCTGCTCGCGCTGATCGGCCTCTACGGAACCATGTCCTACGCCGTCAGCCGCCGCACCCGCGAAATCGGCATCCGCATGGCCATCGGCGCAGCCCCGGCCTCCATCCGCCAGTTACTCCTCAAACAGGGCGCCTGGATCGCCGGCCCCGGCATCGCCGTCGGTCTCGCCATTGGCCTCTTCGCCGCCAATATCTTTGAACAAGGTTTCCTCGGCATGGCCGTCGCTCATCCAGCCGTTTTCGTTATCGTCCCGCTCTTACTCACCACCGCCGCCCTCGCCGCTTGCTGGCTCCCCGCCCGCCGCGCCGCCGCCACCCCGCCCACCCAGGCTCTTCGTTGCGACTAATTCCGTCTATGATGGTCTAAGTCGATACGACGAGGAGCCTACTTATATGATTCTGCGCCGAATGATTCCGGTGCTCGCGGTAACTCTTTCTGCCCTCTGTTCCGCCCCCATCCCCCGCCACTTACTCAATCTGGACGGCCCGCTCACGCCCTCCAGCCCCCGCCCCGCCCGGGACATCGCCGCCGACTTCACCGCCCAGCAGCTCCCCGCCCCCGCCGGCCTCTATCTCGCTAGCGAGTACAAATCGGATCACAACGGCGTCACCCACCTCACCTACCGCCAACGCTTCCAGGGCCTCGATATCTTCGGCGCCGAATGGCGCATCAACATCGATAAAGACGGCCGCGTCCTCAACGCCGGCGGCGAACTCTTCACGCCTCCCACCGCCCAACCTGCCAACGCCGCCAAACTCCCCCAAGCCGCCCAGGCCGCCCTCTCCGCCGTCAATCCCATCCTCGCCCGCCAGTCCACACTCCGCCGCTCCGGCATGACCGCCCGCGGCGACGCCCGCTTCGTCTCCAGCGAAATGGGTGAACTCACCGGCCGCCCCGTCTGGTTCCCCGTCCGCGGCACGCTCCAGCCCGCCTGGCACTTCATCGTCACCGATGCCGACGGCATCTCCGCCTACGACACCGTCATCGACGACGCATCCCAATCCCTCCTCTCCAAACAGGCCCTCACCATGTTCCAATCCGCCCCGCAAGGCGCGGTTTTCACCGGCATCAGCCCCCAACCGCCCGTAAAATACGGCGTCCAGTCCACCGAAGAGCCCCCCTACGTCCAACGCGTCGTCGTCCCCTTCCCCAACGCCTGGATCAGCGGCGCGGAAACCGCCGGCAACAACGCCGTCGCCGGCGCCAACCCGGCCGGCATCGTCCTCCTCACCAACCCCCTCACCGCCAAATCCCCGTCCCTCGACTTCCAATTCCCCCTCCAACTCGGCCCCGACGCCCCCGCCTCCACCAACTTCACCGACGCCGTCACCACCAATCTCTTCTACTGGGTCAACCGCACCCACGACCTCTTCAACGACCTCGGCTTCAACGAAGCCGCCGGCAACTACCAGGCCCAAAACGTAACCGGCGCCGGCATCTCCGGCGACCCCATGTTCGCCTACTCCCAGTTCGGCTCCCAGGCCCTCACCGGCTCAGCCGCGCTCAACAACGCCTTCTTCACCACCCGCACCCTCGGCGACGGCAACCAGGCCCAAATCGCCATGTACGTCAACTCCATCGGCGGCATCTGGGCCGATAGCAGTCTCGCCGCCGATACCATCATCCATGAATACACCCACGGCGTAACCTTCCGCCTCATCCCCACCATGAACACCGGCTTCCAGGGTGCCGCCATGAACGAAGCCCTCTCCGACTTCTGGGCCATGGAGTTCCTCATTCCGGAAGGATCCCCCGTCGATGGAGTCTACCCGCGCGGCGAATATTCCTACCGCGCCTTCGGCACCGGTCTCCGCAACCGCCCCATCTCCACCAATCTCGAAATCAACCCCCTCACCTACGCCGACCTCGGCCGCGCCGCCGCCGCCCCGCAAATCCATGAAGATGGCGTCATCTGGATCCAGGCCCTCTGGGAAGTCCGCGCCAACCTCATCCGTCAATTCGGCGAAACCGAAGGCCGCCGCCGCCTTCGGCACATCGTCCTCGACGGCATGAAGCTCTCCCCGCCCGCTCCCTCCATGGTCGATCTCCGGGACGCCATCCTCCTCGCCGAACGCGTCGATTACAAAGGCGAAAGCCAGTCCCAGATCTGGGAAGGCTTCGCCCGCCGCGGCCTGGGCGTCCTCGCCTACAGCCCCAACTCCAACTCCATCCAGGTCACCCCGTCGTTCGATAAACCCTCCACCACCGGCGCCATCGGCCTCCAAACCGACATGCCCATGATCAACGAGCCCCTCCGCATTACCGTCTACGATGCCAACTACACCGGTGACGCTCTCCCCGTCGATGTCACCGCCTCCTCCGGCGACGTCGTCACCGTCATCCTCACCCGTGGCAATGGCCTCGCGTGGTCCGGCACCCTCTTCACCACCGCCGCCGGGCCCGTTACCCCAAGAAGTCCCGCCCTCTCCGTCCTCCCCGGCGACTCCATCACCGTCTATTACAACGATCTGAACACCGCCACCGGCCCCAAGCTCATCGAGAAAACCGTCAAGGCCTCCCCCAACTACGGCGCCGTTTTTGAAACCGAAAAGATCCCCTTCACTTTCCCCAACGAAACCGCCACCGGCTTCCGTTTCAGCCCCGGCGGCTCCTGGGGCCGCGTCGCGCTCCCCTTTGCCTTCCCCTTCTATGGCAAGAAGTATCGCGAAATCCGCGTACGCCCCGAAGGCTACATCCAGTTCGATACCGCCCTCACCCCCACCTGCCTCGATGACGCCGGCTTTGCCGCCATCACCGGCATCGCCCCCATGGCCATGTGGATGCGCACAAACGGCTCCGCCCAACCCGGCGAGAATATCTACACCAGCCGCGGACCCAATTCGTTCACCATCCGCTGGGCCGGCGAAACCATTCCCGCCGTCAACGCCCCGCCTTACACCCCCGTGCCGGAACCCGTCAACTTCGCCCTCACCCTCTACGAAAACGGCGAAATCCAATACCTCTACGGCGCCGGAAACCAGAACCTGCTGAACTACTCCCCCTTCGCCGGATGCGCCGCCACCACGCCCTTCGTCGGAATCTCCCGCGGCATCGGCAACGCCGCGCTGCAGCACATATTCGGCCGCCAGCGCGCCACCCTCAAGGATGCGCCGCCGCTCTCCTTCTTCCCGCCGTTTGAAAACGCCACTACCCCCAAAGTCCGCATCGAATCCCCCGCCCCCGATGCCAGCGTCGCGGGCGTTCTCACCGTCCGCGGCATCGTCTACGACGAAGACACCCTCGTCTCTTCCGTAAATTACCTCATTGATGGCGTCTTCCGCGGCATCCTCCCCCGTGGCATCAACCGGCCCGACATCTGCACCACGCCCGCCACCCTCCCCGGCTGCCCCTCGGTCGGCTTCCTCGCCAACCTCAATGTGAAAGCCCTCGGCCTCAAACCCGGTCCCCATACCTTCCAGCTCCGTGCCGTCAACTTCAAAGGCGGCTTCCAGGACTACCCCGAATCCCCGCTCACGTTCACCGTCGAAGACAACGACGGTCCCCTCCCCATCGGCGGCTTCGACACACTCAAGGACGGCGACGTCTGGACCGGTTTCGTCCCCGTCCGCGGCTTCGCCTACAGCAAATCCACCCGCGTCACCGCCGTCGACCTCATCATCGA
>CAMATG010000651.1 GCA_945860645.1 Candidatus Sulfopaludibacter sp. SbA3
CGCCACGTGATAAACGACGCTACACCCCTCCACCGCGCGCTCCAGCGAGGCCCGATCGGTCAGGTCCCCCTGCACCACCTGCACGTTCAAATCCGGCACCGGATTCCGCCCTCGCGTCATCGCGCGCACCGGCAGGCCGCTCTCGGCCACTAAACGCGCCACGTGCCAGCCGACGAAACCAGATGCCCCTGTTACCAGAACCGGACGCACCGCCTTAGTTGTCCTGCTGCCGCGTCTTCAGGAACGTGGCCAGCGCCAGCAAGGGGAAGCTGTTTCGGTACATGTGGTAGTTCAAATAAAACACCCGCGGGAATCCGGTGCCAGTGGCCTCGGGCTCGTCCCAGGTGCCATCGGCCTTCTGGGTCTTCCGCAAGTACTCCGCCGCGCGCTCCAAACTATCGCTGCGGTCGTCGCCACTCGCCAGCAGGCCCAGCAGCGCCCACGCGGTCTGCGAAGGCGTCGACTTCGCGCCCACGTATAGGCCTTCCGTGTAGCTCTCCGGGCTCTCCCCCCAGCCGCCATCGGCGTTCTGGATCGCGCGCAACCACTCGCCGGCGCGCAGGATGTGCACTTCCCGATCGCTCTCGCCCGCGGCCCGCAAACCGCGCAAAGCCAGATACGTGCCGTAGATGTAATCCACGCCCCAACGGCCATACCAACTGCCGTCCTGCTCCTGCGTGCGAATCAGATACGCCACGCCCTTCTTCATCGATGAGTGATCGGTGGAGACGCCATGCAATGCCATCGCTTCCAACACACGGCCGGAGATATCGGGGCAAGTCGGATCGAGCATTGCGTTGTGATCGGCGAAAGGAACGTGAGTCAGCACTGGCCAATTGTTGTCGACGTCAAACGCCGCCCAGCCACCGTCCTTGGCCTGCATCGCCATCAACCATTTCAGCGCCCGCTGCACGGTGGCATCGTGCTCGGCCGAACTGCCGCCGCGCGCGTAGCCGAGCGCGATCATCACCATCCCGGTATCGTCGATATCGGGGTAATACTCGTTGGCGAATTCAAAGTACCAGCCGGAGGGCTCGACATTGGGGCGATGATAACTCCAGTCGCCTTTCTTGCGAACTTCCTTGCTCAACAGCCATTCCGCGCCCTGCCGCAACGCCGCCGGCGGCGCCGTCCCAGCCTCGGCCAGCGCATGGATCGCAATCGCCGTGTCCCACACCACGGAGAAGCACGGCTGGAAAAAGAACCGCTTCCCGTCATCCACCATCAGGTGCAGGAACTGCTCTTCGGCCTCGTCCCGGTCCGGATGGCCGGGCTCAACGCCCAGCACGTCCAGCGCCATGATCGTGTACATCATCGGCGGGTAGATCGCGGCCAACCCATCGGTGTAACGGGTCCGGTCCAATACCCACTCTTTGCACTTGGCAATCGCCTTCTGGCGAATCGACTTGCTGCCGTGCCGCTCCCACAGCTTGCAAACCTTGTCCACGCCCATGAAGAAGGACTTCCAGGAAATCAGGCTCCCAGGGCACGGAAACGCCTTCGAAACGCCAGGCGCGAACAGCTCGTCGATCGTGAACCCGGTGGGCACCGGCCGCCCCGCATTCAGCGCCTGCACAATCGCCAGCGGCACGACGATCGCCCGGGCCCACGCGCTCATATGATAAAGCACGCGGCCCATCAGAATCATCTCCGGCGGCACCGACGGCACATGCTCGCGCGGATACAGGTCGAAGAGGCTCAGGTTGATCTTGACGTAGCTATTGGCCGCCTGCAGGCCGCCATTCGCCAACACCGAATCCCGCAACCGCGTCATGGGCGCGCTGGCCGCGTCGATACCCGCCACTTTCAGAGAAAAATACGCCTTCACCGACGCGCTAACGTCCGACGGCCCGCCGGGGTAAATCGAAAATCCACCGTCGGCGCATTGCCGGTCCAGGATCGATTGCACAGCCCGGTCCACCTGCGCCCGCGTCGGGGGATTCCAAACGGCGCCCTGCGGCGGGTACAGCCACAACTGCAACAGGATATAGTCGGACTCCAGCGTCGTATCCGCCGTCAGGTCACCCCACCAATACCCCTTTTCGCTCTGCTGTGCCAACAGCCAGTCGGAGGCCTTCGCGATCGCTTGCGCGACGCCAGCGGCCACCGAATCCGTTGCCTGCAAACCCGGGCTCATTTCTAGACGGCAGCGTTGATCTGCGTTAACCGGGACGCATTCAATTCCGGGGGAAGCGAAAACCGAACATCCTCTTCCTTCACTTCCAATGTCTCCAACGTGCCATATCCATTGGCGCGCAAAAATTCGATCAGCCGTTCGACAAGATGCTCCGGTGCCGACGCCCCGGCCGTGATCGACACCGTGTTGACCCCGGCAAACCACTCGGTCTTCACGTCGTTCTCGTCGTCCACCAGATACGCCGGACGGCCTTCCTTCCGGCAAACCTCCACCAACCGCTGCGAGTTCGACGAATTCCGCGAACCAACCACGAGCAGCAGATCAGTCAAGGGCGCCACGGCCTTCACCGCCACCTGGCGGTTTTCCGTCGCGTAGCAGATGTCCTGCGAATGCGGCCCTTCAATCTGCGGGAACCGTTCGCGCAACCGCTTCACAATATGACTCGTCTCGTCCAGGCTCAACGTGGTCTGCGTCAGAAACGCCATCTTTATGTCGGCCGCAACTTCCAAACGATCCACGTCTTCCACGGTCTGCACCAGCACCATCGCGTCCGGCGCTTCGCCCAACGTGCCAATCACTTCGTCGTGCCCGTCATGCCCGATGAGCACAATCAAGTACCCCTTGCGGGCAAACTTCACGGCTTCCAAATGTACCTTCGTCACCAGCGGACAGGTGGCGTCAATCACGTTCAACGACAACTCTTTGGCCTGCTGGCGAACCACCGGCGCCACACCGTGGGCGCTGAAGATCACGCGCGCCCCGGCAGGCGCCTCTTCCAATTCCTCAACAAAAATCGCGCCCAACTCGCGCAGTTCGTCCACAACGTGTTTGTTGTGGACAATCTCTTTTCGCACGTAGATCGGAGCCCCGTAGGTCTCCAGCGCAATCTTCACAACATCAATCGCGCGGACGACACCGGCGCAAAATCCACGTGGCGTGAGAAGGACAATCTTCTTCTCCCCGACGCTCTTCTCTTCCATCAGGGTCGCTGTCCCGGAATCCATAATTCACTCCCATTATAGCAACCTTAATTGGTCCTATATTGAATTTTCATTTGTTGCCGGATCTGGGCCAACAACGCTTCCTCGGCTTCTATTTCGATGCCGATCCGCAGCCATCGGATCGTCAAAGGTTGCAGTATTTTTTCCGCCTCCGGAGGCAGATTCATCCAGTCTTTCTCGGTCGTCAGCAACACCGTCGCCCCGGCCTCCAACGCATGGTGCTTCAGACGCGCCAGTTCCGCCGGCCGGTACTGATGATGATCCCCGAACGCCCACCGGTAGCAGGTCTCAATGCCCATCAGCCGCAACGTGGCCCAGAACGACGCCGGATTACCCAACCCGCAGAACGCCGCCGCCTTCCCGTCCGGCCTCGCCGAAGGCATCCACTCGCCCGGCACCACGCGCGACCGGAACACCGGCATCCCGGGCTTCTGTTTGTCGATGTACGCCAACAACCGCCGGTACTCCCGCCCTCGCTGCACGCGCGTCAGGACGATCGCGTTCGCCCGCCGCAACCCCTCGGCCGGCTCCCGCAGACGCCCCAATGGGAACACCGATCCGCCGCTCAGCGGATCCTGGGCATCCAGCAACAGCAAGTCAAAATCCCGATGCAATCGCCGGTGCTGATACCCGTCATCGAGCAGCACCACGTCCACCGGCCACTTCGCCAACAACCGCCGCCCCACATCCACCCGGTCGCCGCCAATTCCCAGATGCGCGATCCCGGCCCGCACAAAAATCTGCGCCTCGTCCCCGGTCTCGGAAACCGGCGCCGGATCCCCCGCCGCGATCAACGCGAACGGCGCCGGCGATACGCGCCGGTACCCCCGCGTCAGGATCCCCGGCGTCCGCCCGATCCGCCGGAAATACTCCGCCAAGTGCAGCACCGTCGGCGTCTTGCCGGAGCCGCCCATCGCCAATCCGCCCACGCAAAGCACCGGCACGTCCAACCGCTCCGGCACCACATTCTGCTTCCGCCGCGCGCCCCACGCCCACAGCACA
>CAMATG010000652.1 GCA_945860645.1 Candidatus Sulfopaludibacter sp. SbA3
GAACGCGGAAATCAGCGCAGAGTTGCCTCGATGCATGCCAAAATCAGCGAAAGCATGTCGCGACTTCACTGGGCGTTCCTCTGTTATCTCGTACTGGCGGCGATTTCCGGATCATCCCTTTCCGGGGATATCCGCACCGTTGTGCTAATTCTTCTGGCGGGAATGGCCCTAAAGACCTGGATCGGACACCTCCGCGATCAGGCGGCACGGCAACAGGAGTCCGAACCCGGCCCGAACGGGAAATGAGGTCCCATACCCGTTTTACCTTACGACCCTATCGGGGATAGGGATGTCGTAGAACGGTACCCCGCACCGTTTCTACCGAACTCGGTGTAACAAATACCTCGCTTTTGAGGCACTTCGGGAGGGGTACTAGCCTAGGGACGGTTAAGGGTACCAAGGAAGATGCGGGCTATCGTTCTCCTCGGAACCTGAGGAAGACTAAGGAGTTCCGGGTCCCATACTGTCCGTTGGCCCGAACGGACTGCGCAAAAAAGTCCCTTTCCGCCCCCCCAATCGGCGATTCAATACCCCCTTATGGGGATAGTGGCGTAGGGCGAAATACCGACGAATCTGCGGGCTACTTACCTACTAGCAAATGCTTAGAGGAATGTTAGCATCAGCCGATAAGACAAATGAACGACAACAGCTGATCCGGCAAATTCCCGATTTGGAACACGCCATGTTTCATTTCGGAAATGGTGGATACCGCAACGGTTCAAGACTGAAACACGCTTAAGGACTTTCCCCTAAGATGCATCTCCGGTCCCGAACGTACGGCGCCTCCTGAGATCATCCTTAAGTCGTTCCAGGAAAAGTGTTTAACGGAGAGTACGATGCTTCCACTGGTTCGCAATAACAATCACTTTCGGAATTGGGCAACCGGTTGCATTACTAAGGGCAATCCGCTGGAAACGGTGGAGAACGCTGACCTGACCGGAGAAAATCAAATTTCTCCTACGGAACGGAAAAGCACCGGACGAATGAAACCCCCGGCAGTCGCCTTAGTATCCCAACCGGAACAACGGATAGGGGTGTTAGCGATCCAGCCGAGAGACGGAATCACACGACGGGCTTCTCTCACGCCAATCACGGCAGGTACAGCGGCAAAGACGGAATCGAAAATCACCGAGGATCCTGGAATGCCTGCCACCGCCACCCTGCAAGTTGCTTCACTCTCTATCGAGCCCCTGCCGATTGACCGCGCCCCCCGGGTGCGCCCCGTCAAAACCTCTGACCGAGTGATGTCTTCCCGGACCGCCGCCGCCCGGCTGGCACAGCGGGACCAGATCGTCCTCGAGAATCTCCCGTTGGTCAAAGCGATCGCGGTCCGCGTCCACGAAAACCTCCCTGTTCACGTCGACCTCGACGATCTGGTGCACGCCGGCATCCTCGGCCTGTTCGACGCCGCCACGAAGTTCGATGCCGAAAAGATGGTCAGCTTCTCCAGCTACGCCAAGCACCGGATCAAGGGTGCCATCCTCGATAGTCTCCGCCAGCTCGATTGGGCCAGCCGCGACCTGCGCCGCCGCCACAAGCAGCTGGAAGCCGCCACCCGTGAACTCGCCGGCGAACTGCATCGCGCCCCCTCGGAAGCCGAACTCGCCACCAAGATGGGCGTCGACGTCGAGCGTTGGCGGCAAATGATGATCGACCTTCGCAACGTCGGTCTCGTCAGCGCCTCCCAGCGCCCCGCCGATCAGGAAGATCTCCCCGCCCCCGATTTCCCGGCCGCCGCCGAACTCCAGCCCGACAACATGTGCTCCCAGCAGCAGCTGCGCAGCGCCCTCGGTGAGGCCATGAAGTCCCTGCCGGAACGCTACCAGAAGGTCGTCGCCCTCTACTACACCAACGAATTGACCATGAAGGAAATCGGCGGCATGCTCGGCATCAACGAAAGCCGCGTCTCCCAGATCCACAAAACCGCGCTCGAAAAAATGGCGGTCGTGCTCCAGGAAGCCGGCATCCGTTCCAGCGCCGCGTTCTAAACCCGGCGCTAACGGATCTCCAACCGGTACGGCATCAATCGCAAAATCGCGCCCTGGCGGAATAGCTCCATTGGCATCCCGCCGGTCCACTCCCGGATCTCGCGCTGCACCAGGCGGTCAACGGAAACGTTACTCTCGTTCCCCTTCGCCACCAGTTGCTCCAGCAGGGACTGTTTCGGCGGATACACCACCAGCCGGATCTTGTCGGACTTGCTCAACTTGGCCTTCTCCTTCACCATCTCGATGGCCTTGTCCAGCCCGCCCTCCGCGTCAATCAGCTCGTGCTTCTTCGCATCGGAGCCCAGCCACACGCGCCCCTGCGCCACTTCGTCGATCTCTTCGTACTTCTTCTTCCGCCCCTCGCCCACAATCCCCACAAACGCCTTGTAGATGGATTCCACCCCGTCCCGCAGCTTCTTCCGCCCCTGCGCGTCCAGCTCATAGTATTCGGAGTCAATCGTCGCGTTCTTCCCTCGTTGCACAACGTCCTTGGTCAACCCCAGCTTGTCGTACAGGCCCTTCAAATTCACCTTCCCGTAAATCACCCCAATCGAACCGGTAATCGTGTTCGGATAGGCAATCACCGGGTCCCCGGTCATCGAAATATAGTACCCGCCCGACGCCGCCACGTCCGACATCGAAATCACCATCGGCTTCTTCTTGCTCAGCAGCTTCGCCTCGCGCAAAATCTCGTCCGATGCCACCGCGTCCCCGCCCGGAGAATCCACCCGCAAAATGACGCCCTTAATACTCGCGTCCTCCGCCACCTGGTGGAACAGCTTCGTCATGTGCGCCGTCGTCATCTGCGCCTCTTCATCCAGCGCCCCCGTCACCGACTGGCCCCGCACAATCGCCCCATCGCCCACAATCATCGCAATCCGGTTCTTCCCCTCAAACCCATCCACACTCGTCCGGCTATACTCGCCCAGCCCCACCCGCTTCACGTCCATTCCAAGCTTCTGCTTCACCTCGTCAAAGAACTGATCCTCATAGCTCAGCGCGTCAATCAGCCCCGCCGTCACCGCCTGATCCGCCAAAAACGGCCCATCATCCAGCAACTTCCGCACCTCGGCGCCGCTCTTCTTCCGCGCCGCGCCAACGGTATCGGAAAGATGCCCATACAAACCGTCCAACAACAGGTCCAGCGCCTCCCGGCTCTCCGGCGTCATGTTGGTGCGCGTGTAGCTGTCCAGCGCGTCTTTGTACTTCCCCGCGTGCTCGGCCTCCATCTTCACGCCCAGCTTGTCGAACGCGCCCTTGTAATAGGTGATCTCCGCGCGCATCCCCTTCATGTCCAGATAATCTTCCGGCACCATGTGGATCCGATCGGCGGCCGTCGCCAGGTAATACTCCGGCGTTCGCGGCGCCCGCAAAAACACAAAAAGCGGCTTGCCGGAGGCCTTGTACTCAATCAGCCCCCCACGAATCTCCTGCAGTTTCGCCCAGCCCACCGAAAGTCCGCGCGGCATCAACACCACGGCCTTAATCTTCGGATCAATCGCGGCCTTCTTCAGCGACTTCCACACATCAGTCACCGTCGGCGGCGCCGCCCCGCCAAGGAAAGCGAACGGCATGTCCGCCCCCGGCTTCTCGCTGATCGCGCCTTCCAGCCGCAGCACCAGCGTGGAGTTACTCTCCACGCTCTTCTCCTGGCTCCCCAGTTTCGCCGCGACCAAAATCGCGACAACACCGAACAACCCAGCCATCAGCACACCCGCCAGCACGCCAAGGAAAAACTTTTTCATAGAAGGCTCCGCTCGAACCATTGTCGAACGGATTCCCCCCCAATGTACGATCAGCGCGCCGCCACCGGCACCCGCGCCGTCCACTCGTTCCGCTGCGCCGCCAGCGCCCCGGCATGCACCTCATCCAGCAACTCCAAACACCGCGTCAAAAACGTCAACCGCGTATACCCGCCCCGCCGCAGCACCTCCCCGTGCTCCATCCAAACCACGAAGCAGATCCCCGCCATCAGCGCCTTATGGCACCGCCGAAACGCCCGCAGAAACCTCCAGCGCCGCCAAACCGCCCCCAGGTTCGTCGCCTGAAACCGCAAATGCATCGCCTCGTCTTGCAACAGCCGCGCGCAAATCGTCCGCAGCCAGCCAGACGCTGTCATCTCCCGTACCGCCGTGTAGTAAG
>CAMATG010000653.1 GCA_945860645.1 Candidatus Sulfopaludibacter sp. SbA3
GTTGTACATCGCCTCAACCGGGTTGCTGCCGGCGTGGCAGGGGAAGGGGTTGGGGGCGGTGATGAAGGCGTGGCAGTTGGCGTATGCGCGGGGGAATGGATTTCAGCGTGTGGTGACGGAGTGCCGGGCGGGGAATTCGCGGATGATTGAGCTGAACAAGCAGTTTGGGTTTCGGATCCGGAAGCGGGTGAAGGGGTATTATTTGGAGCCGGAGGAGGCGGCGGTGGTGATGGAGTTGGTGTTGTAGGGATTATTCCGAAATCACGGAGGTTTCCGGTAGCACGGCTCCAGGGGAAGTCTGGGGCCAGTGGCGGAGGACGGTGTCGCGGTTGACGATTTGTTTCCAGCGTTGATCGAAGTCGCGGGCGAGGCCGGTGTGGGGCGCGAGGACTGGGCCGAGGCCGAGTTGGACGTGGGGTTGGGCTACGACCTCCTCGAAGACGAGCCGTTCGTGGACTTCGTGCCAACGGTCGGTGAGGCCGCCCGAGTCCAGGAGGACGATGCGGTCGCCGGCGACGCCGAAGTTTTTCAGGTGGGCGTCGAGGGAGAAGAGGCCGCGTTGCCATCCGGACTGGCGGAGGTCGAGGAAGCGGTCCAGCCATTCGCGGATTTCAGCCGGGTCTTTGAGGCGGGCGAGATGGTCGTGGAGGGTGCATTCGACGCGGGCGGTGGCTTCGGTGACTGTCAGAGTTCCGATGAAGCCGCCGACATGGACCTCGGTGGGTGGGAAGGTGACGATTTCGGGGACCAGCGGGGTTCCTTCGAGATGTTGTTTTGCCAGACGCTCGCCGCGGCGGTCCCGGGAGCGGTAGATACGCCACACCTCTTTGACGTGCGCGCTGAGCCAGACGCTGGCGGGGACGATGCGCATGACAGCTTGCAGGCAGACGCGAAGGGCACGCAGGGGCCGGGAAGGACGTTGCAGGAGGGGGCGGGGCAGGATCTTCCAGAGGAGAATCAGAGCTACGATCTCCGATGGTGTTCGGGGGCGTTTGACGACCCAGTGTTCGGAGGCGTACACCACTTTGCCTATCCCTTCGCCAAGGCGTTTGAGGCGTCCGGTGGTCAGTTCGGGTGGCGCGTGTAGCAGAACTCGTGGAGATGCCAAGAGGTCCCTCCGCCTATACGGTAATCCCTTTTCGGGCGAAGTACCAGAGAAAACATGCAATGGCGAAGCAGATGGCGAGTTCGTTGACGATTGTTGTAGCGAGGTTGCTGAGGAGCACGATGTTGACGATGACCGCGGCCGGGGCGGTGATCCAGACCGTGGGAACACGGAAGGGGCGGGGGCGATTGGGTTCGCGACGGCGGAGGATGGGGATGGCGGCGGCAACGACGGTGAAGGCGATGAGGGTGCCGGTGACGGCGAGGTTGTAGAGCGTCTGCAAGGGGATGAGCAGGCAGGCGGTGGCGACGAGGGCGCCGGTGACGAGGATGGCGACGGTGGGGGCGCTGGTTCGGGTGTGGGTTGGGCGGAGGGCGGTGGGGAGGAGGCCATCGGAGGCCATGGCGAAGAAGATACGGCTTTGGCCCATCATCATGATGAGCAGGACGGTGGAGAGGCCGACGTAGACGCAGAGGTTGATCAACTGGCCGACAGGGCCGGCGCCGGTGGCGAGGGCGGCGCCGAGGAGCCCATCGCCGATTGGATTGGGAACCATGGCGTAGGTGGCGATGACGGCGAGGTAGAGCAACGTCGTAATGGCGAGAGACCCGATGACGCCGATGGGGATATCGCGCTGGGGGTTGCGGCATTCCAGGCCGAGGGTTGAGACGGATTCGAACCCGAGGTAGCTGAAGACGGCGAGGCCGGCGACGGAGCGCCAGGCGGTGGATTCGCCCTGGAGCGGGGAGACGGCCGGGTGGCCGGTGGCCCAATAGACGATCCAGGCGATGAAGGCGATGAGGGTGCCGCATTTCAGGAAGACGAGAGCGGTGTTGACGTTGGCGGAGACGCGGATGCCGAGGATGAGCAGGAGCGTGGCGGCGCCGACCATGCCGGCGGCGTAGTGCGGATTGCCGGTCCAGAGTACGGCGACGGCGGCAGAACCGAAACTGTATTCGAGGAAGAGAGCGCAGCCGATGAGCCACGACGGGAAGTGGCCGAGCGAGGCGCGGGCATATTGGTATGCCGAGCCGGCGCCGGGTTCGAGGGCGGCGAATTCGGCGTAGCAGAGCGCGGTGAGCGCGCACCCGAGGGCGGCGACCAGGTAGCCCGCCAAAAGCGAAGGCGCGCCGTACTGGCGCGCCAACGTGGAGGTAGTGAGGAAGATGCCCCCGCCCACCATACAGCCGATACCGGCGGCGATGAGGTGGCCTGGACCCAGGGAGCGGGAGAGCAACTGAGGGCCTAGGTGATGGGCTTAACTTCGCGCGACGAGGTGACGACGCGGTCGAGCATGCCGTATTCGACAGCCTGGGCGGGATCCATGATGTAGTCACGGTCGACGTCGCGGGCGATCTTATCGACCGGTTGTCCGCAGGCATTGGCGAGGATCTGGTTGAGCGACTCGCGCATGCGCAGGATTTCGCGGGCGTAGATGTCAATATCGGTGGCCTGCCCGGCCAGACCGTGCATCGACGGCTGGTGGATGAGGATGCGGGAGTTGGGGAGGCTGAAGCGCTTTCCCTTGGTGCCGCAGGCAAGCAGCACGGCGGCCATGGAGGCAGCCTGGCCGACGCAGTAGGTGGTGATATCGGGCTCGATGAGATTCATCGTGTCGAGGATCGCCAGGCCGGCGGTGATGGAGCCACCGGGGGAGTTGATGTAGAGGGAGATGTCCCGTTCGGGATCTTCAGCGGCCAGGAAGAGCATCTGGGCGATGATGAGGTTGGCGACCTGGTCGTCGATGGGGGTCCCGAGAAAGATGATGTTTTCTTTGAGCAGGCGCGAGTAGATATCGTAGGCACGTTCACCGCGCGAGGTCTGCTCGACCACCATGGGGACCAGAACAGAATTTTCCATTTGGGGCATGCTTCTCTCATCATAGCCCCATACTCCTTGGAGTAGGGAGAAAGAAGCGAAAAAGACCTTGATGGTGTAACGCCGCGGTTTGCGCGTGTATCGTAACGGGAAAGAAAGCAACTGTAGTACTTCCCGGTAGGAACGTACTGTAAAGAAATTCGGTGTAATCCCATTGGAATGGAGTCGTCCGGCAACGTATGCTTAATGAGAGATTGGGGAAACGGTCCGTGCGGAAGGCGGACCGAAATAAATGCGTTGGAAGATGTTCCCGGTCTAAGAATTCGCATTACGGGTCGATAAGGTTTAAGTGAATTCTCATCACGGACCAATCATGAGAATCCTGATAGCGGACGACAGCAACGTTTCCCGGCATCTGCTGGAGAGCATTGTCAAAAAGTGGGGCTATCAGGTGATTACGACTGCTGACGGCAACCAGGCTTGGGATGCCCTTCAGCAGCCAGATGCGCCGCGCATGGCGATTTTGGATTGGATGATGCCTGGCTTGACGGGGCCTGAAGTGTGCCGGTTGGTACGGCAGAAGGGCATTGAGCCGTATACCTACATTCTGTTGCTTACGTCGCGAACCCAGAAGGAAGACGTGATTGAGGGGATGACGGCCGGGGCGGATGATTATGTCGTCAAACCGTTTGACCAGCAGGAACTGAACGTACGTTTGCGCGCCGGACGGCGGATCATTGACTTGCAGGATGAGTTGTTGAAGGCGCAGGCGGCGCTGCGGTATCAGGCGACGCACGATGCGCTGACCGGGGTGAACAACCGCGGGCAGATTACCGAAGTTTTGGAAGGGTGCGTGGCCAAGGCCGGACCGCTGGGCGTGATCATGCTGGACATTGACAAGTTCAAACTGGTGAACGACACCTTTGGCCATGCCGCGGGCGACGCTGTCCTGGTTGCCACGGCGGAACGATTGACTTGCGCGCTGTCCGAGCAGGATACGCTGGGCCGCTACGGGGGCGAGGAGTTCCTGGTGGTGACCCGCCGGACGCCCGCCGAGTTACCCGCGTTCGCCGAGATGCTGCGGCAGCGCATTGCCGGGGAACCGGTGCTGGCTGGCGGGCAGGAGTTTGCCGTCACCGCCAGCTTTGGCGTGGCCAGCCGGAACGGGGCCAAGATTGAGGCCGGCAGTGAGTTGTTGAAAGCG
>CAMATG010000654.1 GCA_945860645.1 Candidatus Sulfopaludibacter sp. SbA3
CGGCGGAGAGGACCTGGGTGGTGCGGGCGAAGACGCAGTCCTCGGGGCTGTGGGGCGGCGTGGCGAACTGTTCGATCAGGCCTTTGGGCATGTCCAGTTTCGGGTAGCGCTGGCGTAGATCGAGGAGTTCGGTGATGGCTTGGCGACGCTCCGCCGGGGTGAGGATTTCGGGCAGGACATCGCCGACCTGGGGCGTGAAGATGCTGAACCAGACTTTTCGGATTTCGGGACGGGGGGTCCAGAAATCGAGAAAGCGTTCGAGATAGCCGGGCTGCTTCATCATCTGGCCGGTGATGGTGGAGTGGATGGTGATGCGCTGGCCTTCGATGTTTTTGAGGATCCGCTCGTAGGTGGCGGGGGCGCGGCGAACGTCGTGATCGGGCTGGAGGCCATCGATGGAGACGACGACGGTGAAGTGTTCGAGGTTGGCCCATTCGGGGGACATGGCGCGGAAGGCGCTGGTGACGAGTTGGACGTGGACGCCGCGTTGGAGCAGGAGGGGGACCATGGCTTCGACTTCGCGGTAGCGGACGAGAGGGTCGCCGCCGACGAGGGAGAGGTGGAGGGGCTTGAGTCGATCAACTACTTCGAGGACGCCATCGATGAGGGCTTGGCCCTTGCGGTCGGTGAGGCTGCGGAGGGTGGCGCCACCGCCGAGGTGGCCGTCGTCATAGGCGTAACAGCCCGGGCAGCGGAGCGGGCACTCCTTGGTGATTTCAATGGACAGCGACGGCTGCTGGCCCGTGAGGATTTTTCCCCAGGCTTTCACGATCTCGGAAGTTTTCAAAGCCTCTCCTAACGGCGGCTTTGGCGGGCAGCCCACTTAAGTGATGTCGCCGGCGGGTGGATAGTTTCTTACTATTTCGCGGGGGGCTTTTCCGGATTGCTCGCGTTCCATCGGCAAACGGATCGTTGGTCGCGCTTACTCGAAAATCTCTTTCAGGTCCATCTCCAGTAACGCACCGGCGGTGCGGAGGACGCCGTCCTTGCATTCGCGGAGGCCTTCGGCCTTCGTTACGGTATAGGCGCGCTTCGAGGCGGGGTTCAGAAGCCAGACCGCGGCAACACCTTGGGCAATATAGCCATCGGAGCGTTCCTGAATTTCCGAGAGACGGTCGTTCGCGATGACCTCGATGCAGAGGAATGGAATGGGCCGCGAAGATTCTTCGAAGCCGAACTGCTTCTGCAATTGACGCAGCACCGTGCGCTTATTGCGTGCTTCTTCCGAGAGGGATCGGGCTTCCTCGAACTCATGATTGGCAATGGCGCGGTTCATACGCTTATTGATTGCATCGATCCGCTTCCAAATTGTTTCGAATATGCTGGCGGGTTTATCGTCCTGGCTCACCTGATTTTCATTTGCATAGAGGGCGAAGAGGGTTGCTCCTTTCCCCACATGTTGCCGTTCCATCGTCCACGCACTGGCGGACGCTTCCCGTCCAGCCAGCCACTTTTCCAGAGTAGCGACCCAGGCCGAGCCTCCCTGCGGAACCGAGTGTCCCGATTTTTGCGCTTTCTCCCGGACGAGGTCCAGGGTGAAACCGTGCTCACGCAGCAATCCAGCGGCGAAGGATGTTTCTTCGCGTAGAATTCCGAGGAGTAGGTGTTCAGAGTCGATGTGCTCGCTTATGAGTTTTTCGGCTTCCTCCGAGGCGAAGGCTAGAATGCGTTTGCACTCCGGGCCAAGAGGGAGATCGACGGAACTGGAGGTCTTTTCGACCGGCGTAAAGTGCGCTTCAATGTCACTGCGAATGCCTTCGGCAGCGGCGGGTGAGGACCGCAGTAATCGATAGGCCAGTCCCGTAGTTTCGCGCAGCAGGGCGAGCAACAGATGTTCGGGTTCAATAGAGCCACTACCGAACTGGCTAGATTCATAGCGGGCGAAAAAGATGGCTCGCCGGGCGTTCTCGGTATAGCGCTCGAACATATTCGTACTTTACTTCAAACTTACGGCGCCCATGTAAGTTCTGGGCCTTCGACCCGAGCCGATTTGGCGGTTGACAGTGTTTAACGGGACGGAGCGACTGGGTCCGATAGACTTGTGGCGATGCGACTGGGACTGGTAGGAATCATGCTGTGGGCGGGGCTTGCCGTGGCGGGGGCGCCGCGGGATGGGATATGCAATGTGCGGGAGTACGGGGCGACGGGCGACGGGAAGACGAACGACGGGGCGGCGATCCAGCGGGCGATCGAGGACTGCGCGAAGGCCGGGGGCGGGGTGGCGCTGTTGCCGGCGGGTAACTACTTATCCGGCAGCGTGGTGCTGCGGAGTCACATCACGCTGCGCATTCTGCCGGGGGCGACGCTGACGGGCAGCCGGCGGATGGAAGACTACAATCCGCCGCACCTGGTGAGCATGAGCGGGGCGGAGAACGTGGCGATTGACGGGGGCGGGCTGATCCACGGGAGCGGGGACGCGTTCCGGCGGGACCGGGACGACCATCCGTATTTGCTGGGCGTTCGGCCGCGGCCATCGCCGCTGCTGGAGATCGCCGACAGCCGGGACGTGCGGGTGCAGGATATTCGCATTCGCGATACGCCGGGATGGGGGATCCACGTGCTGCGGTCCGACGGGGTGGCGATACGGAGTGTGTCGCTGGTGAGCCCGTTGCGAGGTCCGAACACGGACGGAATTGATATCGATTCGAGCCGGAATGTGCGCGTCTCCGATAGCTACATCGAGGGCGGGGATGACGCGATTGTGATCAAGACGCCGAAGCGGCCGGGCGCGCCGGTGGGGACGGCGGAGAACATTACGATCACCAATTGCGTGATGACGAGTACATCGAACTGCTTCAAGTTGGGGACGGAGAGCACGGGGGATTTCAAGAACATCGCGATCAGCAATTGCGTGATGTTCAAGAAGCCGGGGGCGTTCCGGGCGCCGATCTCTGGCATTGCCATCGAGACGGTGGACGGCGGGACGATAGACGGGTTGGTGGCATCGAACATCACGATGCGGGACGTGGGGACGCCGATCTTCGTTCGGCTGGGGAACCGCGGGCGCGGGATGGCGGAGCCGAAGCCGGGCGTGCTGCAGAACGTGTCGATTGCGAACGTGGTGGCGACGGGTGGACTGGTGACGAGTTCGGTGACCGGGCTGCCGGGACATCTGGTGCGGCAGGTGAGCCTGGACAACATTTCGATTTCGATGAAGGGCGGAGAGGGGACGGCGGGCGGGCTGGCGGTGCCGGAACTGGCGGACCATTACCCGGAGGCGTGGATGTTCGGGACGCTGCCGGCGTATGGCTTCTACGCGCGGCACGCCGAGGGGCTGACGCTGCGGAATGTGCGGGTGCGGTGGGAGGCCGAGGATGTGCGGCCGGCGATGGTTTTCGACGACGTGCGGGCCCTTACCGTGGACGGGTTCCAGGCTGGGACGGCGGCCGGGGAGGCGCCGGTGGTGCGGCTGCACAATGTGGTGGATGGCTGGATGGGCGTTGCGCGGGTGCCGGCCGGAGTGCGGAAGCTGACCGAGGTGACCGGTGAGGGAAGCCCGGGGGTGCGGGTGGTGGACGGCGCGCCGCGCTAGAAGAGATCGCGATAACTGGCAGGGGTGCGCTTGACGGCCTTTTTCGCGGCGACTTTTTTGGTGGCCGCTTTTTTTGTGGCGGCCTTCTTTGTGGCTGCCTTTTTGGCGGCGGGCTTTTTGCGTTGGACGCCGAGGGCGGATTCGAGAACGGACTCAAGAAGCTGCTTTTCTTCGGGCTTAACGACGCGGGCGAAGTTCTCCGGACGCTTGGCGGCGAGGGCCTGCATGGCGGCTACCCATTCGAGGGCGGGGGCGGCGGTGTGGGGCTTTTTCAGCTCCTTCATGGCCGCGAGCGTTTGGACGATGTCGGGGACGCGGCGGTAGCAATCGATGGCGGCTTCGGGGTCGCCGGCGGCGCGGTAGGCCGCGGCGGCGGCAGCGAAATCGCCGGCGCCTTCGTGGCATTGGGCTTCGAGCTTGTAGTTGCGTTCAGGGAGGGCAGAGAGGACGACGAGTGCTTCTTTGAAGTGGCGGGATTTGACGAGGCCGGTGACGGCGTTGGTGCGGAGTTTGGCGGAACGTTCGGCGGCGTCGGGCAGGCCGATGGCGTCGAAGAAGGGCGGGAGGACTTTGACGCAG
>CAMATG010000655.1 GCA_945860645.1 Candidatus Sulfopaludibacter sp. SbA3
GCAGAATCGGCTGTGTGGCGTAAACCGTCAGAAACGCGCAGAATCCTGCGAAAATGACGGCTAGTGTACGTTGTGTTTCGCGTGTGATCCGACCAGAATAACACCCTTACCGGGAATCACCCCAAACGGTCCAGATACTGCTGCACGAAATCGCACCCCACCTCGGCGCTGTAGGCATCCATCAGCCGCTTTGTCACCGGTCCCGGCGCGCTCCCATCCCCAACCGCGGCCCCATTAAACCGCCGCACCCCGGCAATGCAAAGGCTCGTCGACGTCAAAAAGATCTCGTCCGCATTCGCCGCGTCGAATAGGTCCAAATCCCCTTCCACCGCAGGAATCCCCAGCTTCGCCGCTAAATCCAACGTCATCTGCCGGCTCACCCCGGGCAGCACATACTTCTCGGCCGGCGTAAACAACTTCCCATCCCGCACCAAAAAGATATTCGACCCAATCCCCTCCGCCAAATTCCCCTGCGGATCGAGCAAGATCGCCCACCCATCGGCATCATGCGCCTTCACCGTCTGCTCGGCCACAATCATGTTCAGGTAGTTGTGCGACTTCGCCCGCGGGCTCAACATATCCGGCCCCACCCGCCGGTGCGCCGGCGTCCACACATCGATCCCGTCCCGATACAACCGCGCCCGCGCCTTCAACGGCAACGGCGCGCACTCCACAATCACATTCGGCCCCACATGCCCCGGCTCGTCCCCCTCAATCGGGTCCACCCCGCGGCTCACCCGCTGCGCAATCCACCAGTCCCCCGCCGCCGCCCGCAACGGCTCATTCCGGACCACAATCTCCTCGGAAATATCGATCATTTCCTGCGGACTCATCCCCGGATCCAATCGTAAATACCGCAGCGAACGATAGAACCGCTCGACATGTTCCTTCATCCGGAACGCCCGCCCATTGAACGTGCGCGTCATGTCAAACGCGCCATCCCCATACTTCCAGCCCCGGTCGCGAAACGAGATCAGCACCTGCGTCTCGGGCATGTACGCTCCGTTAAACCACGCAATTCTGGAAGTAGGCATCCTAGCATCATAATAAATCACTGGTTACTGGACGGGGTTCCATACTCGGCAAGTTTCTGGGAGCAAATCGGCAATGAGAGGAATCTCATCACCAAAACGCGAGGTGGGACCGAAAGGGTCGCGGCGCTATTTCGGCGGGTTCAGGTCCGGAGCATTTCACGAAAGGTGATTGAGGCTCTGGAACAAGAGAAAGACAATATGAAGCGGATCCGCAAGAACGGCGGAGCGCGCGATATTCTATCTCGCGAGGGAATCTCGACCCGATGGAGACGAAAAGATAAAGTGATCATCGAGAATCCTGGTCTTCCGTCATGCTCGAAAGACCATTTCATTTCGCTCAAACCAGAGACTGAATCGGACATCGCTCTCCTTCGGCGCGCAGGTCACATCGACTAACCGCCTTGGCCGGCCGCCTTTCCCCCGAGCGCCGCACTGAAAACATGCGGCGCATTCGTGGCAAGAACTCGACCCTGAAATGGCCGTTCGCCGATTGCTCCATCGGCTCGGATAACTATGCCGGCTTCAGGCAAAAGACCTTCCCGGGAAGCCGGATCGCGTCTTTCCACGCCCTCGTTGCACAATCATGGTCCACGGCTGTTTCTGGCACGGCCACAAGGGATGCCGCGAGTCGCGCATGCTTCTGAGCAACCTGGACTATTGAGTCGCAAAGCTTGAGAAAAACTATGCCCGTGACCGCACCCACCTCGGCTCTCTCCGCCGACTCGGCTGGACAGTCATGGTCGTTTGGGAGTGCCAGACCGAAAACCAAAACAAGCTGAAACCGAAGCTTCTTCGTTTCTTGGATCCAGACCGCAGCTAAGTGATGATCCGCTCCCTCGGCGCCTGCCGCGCTTGGAGTATTGCCACTGGCCACCCCTGCAAGTTCGCGGCCGTGGATTCCAATGTGCACGATGGTGGAAGCTCGCGATAAACATCGAATACATCGAAGTCCCCAACGGCAACCACGTCGATTTCGCTATCCCAAACTTCGGGTCGATGTTTGATTCTTTTTGCGAAACGGGCGCTTCCATCAATGAAGAAGGCGGCGCCAGTCCTAAGGACCGGCGCCGCCTCCCATTCTTTCTGAAGTACCGCTGGGCGTTACTGCCGTCGGCGGCTCTTCACCACCAACGCCACCAGCCCGGCCGACATTAGCACAATCGTCGAAGGCTCCGGGACGCTGCTGCCGCCGCCGCCGGTGATTTCGATGCTGCCGTTTGCGCCAGACGCGCCGCTGATGGGGGTCCCGTCGCCATCGGCAATGATAAACGTTCCCTGCGGTAGGAACTCAACCGGCGTAATGCCCGCCGCCAATGTGTTGAACGTCAGCGTGAAAAGCAGAAACGGTTCCGGGGATTGCAACGGAGCGAGAATCGCCGAGGCGTCCAGCGAAACGCTCGCCATGTTGATGCTGTTTCCACCGGCCACAGAGCTCTCGATCGTGTTCGTTCCCAGCGCGGGGCCGAATGAAGACGAGGCTAGCGAAACCAGCCCTGAATTCCACTGCAACGTTACGTCATATGCGCCAATCACCTGGTTCAATGCCAGTCCGGATCCGCGTACCTGAACAATAGCTTGGTTGCCCAAGGCCACGGACTGGTTCACCGGGTCGACCGAAAAGATCACGGCTGCTTGAGCCGCGAAGGCGCCCAGCGCCAAAAAGAGGGTGAGGAATTTGATCTTCATTTGTTTGTCCTATTGTGCTTGAAGAGTTGCGCAGCCGATTGCAGTGCAGATCCGGGTGCAGGCGCGGGCGTCAGCCACCGTAATCGTGCCATCGCGGTCATAGTCTCGCGGATCCGAAGGTCCGCTGGCCGGTTGGTTGCGCGCCGCCATAATCAGGCCGATGTCCGCCGAATCGACCCGCCGGTCCAGGTTCACATCGCAACGGCCGTCGCCAACCGCGATTTCACCACGGACCGAAACGCCAAACACATCGGTTCCGGCGTCAAAGTTGCTTACCACGGCACCCGTTGAGATGTTAAATCGCCGCACGCGACCACTGGCAATTCCCGCACTCCAAAATGTAACGCCATCCGGGTCCAGATTCAGCGCGAACCAGTCGTCTATCCCGGCGATGTCGAAGGTCTGTATCAACGACCCAGCCGCGTCCAGACGTTTAATGTTTACGCCATCGGCTACCAGCAGTCCGCCCGCCGGAAGCAGTCGCAGCGCATACGCATTCCCGGAGCCCGGCAGCGTGATCGTCGTACCCGCCACGTTCGTCACGATGTTGTAGCGCTGGATCGTGCGCCCTTCTTGCGTGAAATAAATCGTCTGCTGATCGGCGGCTAAGTCAATCCAGTCGACCCTCGTGCCGGCGATGTCCGTCTCAATAAGCGTTCCGGCCGCCGAAAAACGACGAATCCCGCCTCCCACCGACCCGACGATGAATTCGCCCGCCGCGTTGAAGACAATCGATTCCGGAGAAGTGCCTGCCGCTGTGTTGTTCAAGAAAACGGCGTTGTTGTCGTATTTCTTGACGACGTTACCAGAAAAGTCGGTAACGTAAAAATTCCCGGCTGTGTCGAAGACGGAACCGGTCATGAAACCGGCGCCCCCCGTGAGGGTCTGCACCAGCGTCCCCGTCGCCGTGTAGTGACGGACCGTAGCCGAACCCGTCGAAACCATCACCGCAAGGTTGGGAATCGGCGCCCCGTAAAGGAAGCCGATTGAAGCCAGAGTCATCGCTCCGGTCATGAAAAGTCTACTCATTGAAAGCCCCCTACACACTCAGCCAAATTTATATACGGACAACTAAAATGGAGCCGAACAGGTGTTCGGATTTCCACAGTCAGTGTATTGCAAGCGAAATCGGAATACAATCGTTTTCCCTAGGTTCGCGGACAAAACCACCAATAAAAGTACTACTACCTTTACTCATTGCCGTACATCAGCTCGAATCCTCGCCGACGCTCATCGAACTGTCATCAAATGAATATCCTGCCACAGTAGTGTCCGGCTAGAAGTCCCATAGATTCAGTTGTTTGGCTGGGTCGTGTAGATGGGTTTGGGAGTTGGCTTCCTGAAGCGCCTGTAAAATGGACATTTTCTCGAATGGAGTGATGCTGAGGATC
>CAMATG010000656.1 GCA_945860645.1 Candidatus Sulfopaludibacter sp. SbA3
CATCCCCCCAAATGCCAATCCAAATCAAAATCCAACTCCCAGCCGACCGCACCCAATACGGCACCCTAACCCTCGAATCAACCACCCAAACCCTAGGCCCCTTCGAATGCTACGGCAAAGCCGACAACGCTTCCGCCAAATCCAAAGGCAACCCCACCCGCGACCCCACCAAATCCTTCGGCGACACCCCCACCGGCCGGTACCGCGGCTTCGTCAACAAAATTGTCAGCACCCCCGCCAACGACAAAACCTACGGCCCCCAACCCGTCATCACGCTCGACCCCCAATCCGGCCAAGCCAAAATCGCCAAGGAAAACGGCCGTTTCGGCCTCCTCATCCACGGCGGAGCCCTCAACGCCGCCGGCCGCCTCCGACCCACCTTCGGCTGCGTCCGCGTCGCCAACGACACCATGGTCAAAATCCTGGCCGCCATCCCAACCACCGAAAAAATCGAAGTCACCATCAACGCCGTCTAACGCATCCAACCGGGGATCCCGGCACGGCGGACAATCAATTGACGCTACCCGCCAATCGCCGCTGTGCCGCCCCCTCCTTCCCCCGTCCCGCCCGCTCCAACGCCGCCGCCCACGCCAATCGCATCGCCGGCTCGTCCGGCCGCAACCCAACCGCCGTCCCCAACGCCCGTTCCGCGCCCACCACCTCGCCCTCTTCCAACAGCCAGACACCCAACTGGTACCACGCCTCCGCAAACCCCGGCCGCCCCCGCAACACCTCCTCCAAAATCCCTCGCGCCGCCCCAACCCGACCCAGCTTCGCCTCCGCCAGTGCCACCTGATAGCGAGCCAGCGGATCCGCCTCTCCGCCCAGCACCGCTCCCACCTCCGCCGCCTTTCCCTTCCGTAACAGCACCACCGCCAAATCAATCTTCAGCGTCAAGTCCGGAGCCATTTCCAACGCCGCTCGATACTCCGTCTCCGCCCCGTCCAACTCCCCCGCGGCGGCCATCTTCTGCGCCAGCGCCGCCCGGAACCGACCCTGCTTCCGCGCCCCATCCCCGGCTCGCAACTCGCGCACTCGCTCCCGCTCCCGCGCCGCCTCCTCCGGCCGGTTCAGCTTCACCAGACATCCCGCCAGTACATAGTGCTTCTGCGCACTCGTTGTCGCCGCTTCCAGGTGTGGCAACGCCCTCCCGCAATCCCCCTGCTTGGCCAGCGCCGCCCCCAACTGGAAATGAGCATTCCCATTCGCCGGCTCAGCCTTCACCACCTGCTCGAACATCGGAATCGCCGCCGTCAGGTTCTGCGAATCCACATACGCCAGCCCCAACGCAAAGCGCGCCCCAGCCAGCTTCGGGTCCAAACGTAGCGCCGTCTGGAACGAAGCAATCGCCGCCGCCTGCTCCCCTCGCTTCGCCTGGCTCCGCCCAAGGTGGTAACGCACTTCCCCATCCCCCGGCTCCAATTGCGCCGCACGGCGGCAAACGCCCATCGCCGCCTCGTACCCGCTCTCCCGCGCCATCGCAAACTCCGTGTCCAACTCGCACAGCCGCGCCTGCGCGGCCCCGTTCCGCGGGGCCAGTTTCACCGCCCGCGCAAACGACTCCCGCGCCGCCTCCCTCCGTCCTTCGCTCTGCCGCACCAGGCCCAGCAGATAGTGCGCCTCACCCTGGTTCGGGTCCAACGCCAACGCCTGCACCAACCGCTCCGCCGCCTCCCGGAACTCGCCCCGATTGGCAAAGGCCACACTGGCATCCACCAGGGCCGACGCCTGTTGCGCCGCCGGCCCCTGCGCGAATGCCAGCAGAAGGATCGTCCACATCTACCAGGTCAGCCGCATCGTCAGCTGCAGCACCCTCGGCGTATTGGCAGACGTCCGGTTCAGAATAATACCGTCACTCCCCGGCAAATTCGTCCCCGGCATGTTAAACACGTTGTTCAGGAAGTCCGCATTCACGCGCAACACCACACCCTCCCGGATCGGAACCGCCTTGAACACAGATGCCGCCATATTCCAAATCAACGGCCCCATCACAAACTGGTTCTGCAACGGATGCATCCCCGGGTCAAACGTCGTCCGCTGAGTCACCCCGTTCGCTAGCTGCACATTCACCGTATTCGTGTCATAGAACCCGAAGTTCGGATCGCTCGCGTTCCCGCCGTCTTTGGGAGTCGGAATCAGCGGCGTCTGGAATGGACGGTAACTGTCCGGCACACCCATCACCCCATTGGGCCGCCCAGTCCGCGGGTCCGTACTGTTAATCCGGTTCGCCGGAATATAGCCGTTCCAATACAACCACCCGTCATAGCAAATCCCACTCCGGCAGTCCTGAATCGGGTACTTCTTGTCATACTTCTCCACCCCGTTGTACTGGCCCCAGAAACTCGTCGGCAGCTGGAAGTACCGGCTCGTCAACGAACCGTTCCCCGCAATCTGCCATCCGCCGATCACCGCGTCCGTCAGCCGCCCCGCATTGCCCGCGAACTTCTTTCCCTTCCCCACCGGCACGTCCACCAGGAAGTTCCAATTCACCCTGTGTTTCGGAATCCCCGTGTCCCGCCGGTAGTTCAACAACCGGTTGCGCGCCGCATCGTCAGCCGGCACCGTCCCGGGCAGAAACATGTTCGTCGCCCGCAGCGTATCGTCACGCCAACCGTCCCCGGCCGATCGCATCGCATTGCTCATCACATAAAACAGCTGGAACGCGTACCCCTTCGAATACCGGTGTTCAATCTCCGCCTGGATCCCGTTGAAGTTGGACCACCCCGTCTTCTGATATCGCTGCATCGTCCCGTACAACTCCTGGTCATACGGCCGCCGCGCTACGCCCGAAAACGTCCCCGTCGGGAACGGCTGCTTCGTCGTCGTGTACCAGACATAGGCCGGCGCATTGTCGTTGAACGAATAGAACTGCGACATCCGCATCCCGTGCGTTCCCACATAGCCAACCTTCACCACCGTGTTCTGCAACACCTCCCGCTCCAGGAAAAAATTCCACTCATGCGCCCGCGCCGTTGGCTGCCGCGGATTCAGGAAATACATCGCGCCACTCCCGCGCGTAATCCCGCTCACGTTGTTCACGTTCAATGCGTCTTTGCTGTTCACCCCAGCCACCACCGTCGGCACCGATCGCAACAGGTAGTTCGGCAACCCGTCCGGGCTCTGCTCCGCCGCGTTCGGATTGTACGTAATCGTCCCCAACGCCGGCATCGAATTTGCCATCTGTCCCGAAAACAGCCGCAGCGATTCCGGATAGGCAAACAACGAATACCCGCTCCGCACCACCATCGCCCGGCCTCCCGAATTCAAACGGTACGCAAACCCCGCACGCGGCCCGAAATCCCACAGATTCGAATACACCAGGTTCTCCGGCAGCCCCGCCTCCTTCGCCGTCGTGAACTTCATCCCCAACTGCCGGTAGGTGTTCACAATCGATGGCAGCACAACCTTCAGTTCCGCCAACTCCTCAATCGAGCGCGGCAGAATCACCGACTTGCTCTTCTCGTCAAAGCCGAGCAACGTCCGGTCCCGGTCGTTGATCGGCGTGTTGTACTCCCACCGCAAACCCAGGTTCAGCGTCAACCGGGAGTTCACTTTCCAGTTGTCCTGGAAATACAACGCCCGTTCCTGATTGCGCGGCCGGTAATAGGAGCGATTGAACCGCGCCTGATACGTGCCCAGCCCCAGAAACGTGTTTGCCGACGTGTGGCCCGTAAACGGCGTCGCCGCAAAGGCCGTCGCCGAAGTCGGATCGTACAGCGCCGTCGGGTTCGGACTCGCCATATCGAACTGCCCCTGCGAAATCTGCTGATCGTTCAACGTGTCCAGGTGCTCATACCGGAACCGGCCGCCGAATAGAAACTCGTGCCGCCCCCGGATCTTCGTGAAATTTTGATCGAAGTTATAGATCTTGCCGAAGTTAATCGTCGGGTTGATTGAGGCGTCGTAGGCCATCCCCCCCCCGCCGGGCAGCACCGTGTTCGGAATCCGCGGAAACCCAATCCCGTTAAACGGATTGGGGAGTCCCAGGGTCGATGCAATCTCGGCATCGCCTGTAAACGGCAGTTGCCCGCGGTAGTCTCGCGATGCCGTCACCAGCGTCTCGGCAAAAAAGGTCGGAGAAAACGTGTGCGTCCAGTTCCCCACCAC
>CAMATG010000657.1 GCA_945860645.1 Candidatus Sulfopaludibacter sp. SbA3
CTATTCAGGGTGGCTTCCAGCCCTCCCAGCAGTACAGCGCCTCGGCCACCTACACCTTCAATCCTCGCTTCCTGGTCAGCGCTCGCTACGGTTACCGCTATCAGAACGATAAGCTGTTCAACTACGGCCTCTCCGGCCTGCCGTTCATCAGCTATCAGACGGCCGCGCCGGCTGGCGTTCCCGTCCCCGGCGGCGCTGGTTTCTCCAACGTCTCCAGCACACTGGGCACCCAGTACGACATCACCGACCGTCACAACGTCTACCTGGACTTCTCCTACATCAAGTCCTCCCACACCCTCAAGTTCGGCTACCTGCTGAACCGCCTGGGCAATCGCGTCCAGTCCGACTTCACCAACGGCCGTTTCCAGGTCTACTGGGGTGAAGGCTTCAGCCGCGGCTCGATCAACAATCAGCGCGGTGCCCTCGGCTACTACATCTGGCAGGACGGCGTCCGTCTGAACAACGGCGTCACCGGCCGCAACCAGGGCCTCTATTTCACCGATAGCTGGCGCGTCAACAAGCGCGTCACCTTGAACCTCGGTGTCCGCCTGGAAAACGAATTCCTCCCGCCCTACACCCCGGAATTCAACGGCAAGAAGATTGCCAACCCGGTCTCCTTCGACTGGTTTAGCAAGGTCGCTCCCCGCCTCGGCGGCGCCTGGGACATCAACGGCGACGGCAAGTGGAAGCTCTCCGGCTCCTTCGGTCTCTACTACGACGTCATGAAGTACGAACTCGCCCGCGGCAGCTTCGGCGGCGACTACTGGTGGAGCCATGTCTACCGCCTCGATAACCCCAACGTTCTCGGCCTCGGTCGTGGGACGCCCGGCGCTGGTGGCGCTCTCATCACCAGCTACAACAACCGCTCGATCCCGATCAACGCCGCTGGCGAACTCGAAGGTATCGATCCGGACATCAAGCCCTACACCCAGCGCGAACTCACCTTCCGTCTCGATCATGCCTTCAACAACAAGGTCACCGGCACCATTCGCTATAGCCGCAAGCGCCTGTTGAAAGTCATCGAAGACATCGGTGTTCTCGACGAAGAAGGCAGCGAAGTCTACCTGATCGGTAACCCCGGTTTCGGCCAGACCCGCGACACCAAGTCCGTCTACGGACAGAAGACCCCTAACGGTTCCGAGTTCCTGGTTCCCCAGGCCATTCGTGACTACGACGGTCTTGAATTCCGCGTCCAGGGCCAGGCCTTCCGCAACACTTTCTTCCTGGCCAGCTACACCTGGAGCCGTCTGTATGGCAACTACTCCGGTACCGCCAACTCCGACGAAAACGGCCGCTCCGATCCGGGCGTTTCCCGCGCGTTTGACTTGCCGTATTACTACTTCGATTCGAAGGGCACCAACAATACAGGCCGCCTCGCAACGGACCGTCCGCACGCGCTCACCTTCTTCGCCAGCCGTGACTTCAAGTGGATCGGTGGCACGACGAACATCGGCCTCAACCAGGCCGTCTTCTCGGGCACGCCCTTCACCACCCAGGTTGCCTACATCTCGGCAACCACGTTCCCGGGTGGCCGCGGCGACCTCGGCCGCTCGCCCGCCTACATCCAGACCGATCTCACCGCTCGTCACACCATCAAGGTGGGCGAACGCTGGTCCATCGTTCCGGAAATCAACGTCATCAACCTGACCAACCGGGCTGCGGTGAGCAACATCAACAACAACCTCCAACGCTCGGGTAATTTGACCGAAGCGACGTTGCCGTTGTCGACGTTCTTCGCCGGCTACGACATCAACAAACTCGTCAACCCCTCCAACCCGACTCCCGGTATCTTCTACAACCCGATCTTCAATCGGGCCATCAGCTACCAGAGCCCGCGTGAGGTTCGTCTCGGCGTGCGCGTGATCTTCTAACCAGATCAAGCGTCAACAACAACCCAAAACGAAAAGACGGTCCCCTCGGGGGCCGTCTTTTTTGTTCTATTCTCGGTAAATGCGCTCCCTCCTCGGCCTCGCCCTCGCCTCTGCCCTCCTCTCCGCCGCCCCCGCGAAACCAACTTTCTACAAAGACGTCCTCCCCATCCTCCAGACCCGCTGCCAGGGCTGTCACCGCCCCGGCGAAGCCGCGCCCATGTCCCTGTTGACGTACGAACAAACCCGCCCCCTGGCCGCCGCCATTCGCCAGTCGATAACCACTGGTCAGATGCCCCCCTGGAGTGCCGATCCCAAACACGGCAAATTCGCCAACGACCCCACTCTCACCCCTGCCGAAAAAGCCACCCTCCTCGCCTGGGTCGATGCCAAGGCACCCGCCGGAGACCCGAAGCACGCCCCCCAACCCCGCCATTTCGTCGAAGGCTGGAACATCGGCGAACCGGATCTCGTCGTCGCTATGCCTAAGGCCCATCAGATCCCCGCCTCCGGTACCCTCGAATACACCCGCTTCATTCTGCCCCTCAATTTCACCGAAGATCGCTGGGTCCGCGCCGCCGAAGTGCGCCCCGGCAATCGCGCCGTCGTCCATCACGTCATCGCCTATCTCCGCGAACCCGGCAGCCCCTGGCTGAAAGGCGCGCCCATTGGGGAACCAGTGGTCAAGGTCGCCAAATCCGACGCCGGTCCCCGCGGTTCCCTCGCCGGCTACGCCCCCGGTGTCCCTCAGTTGCCCGGTAAGGAAGGCCGCGCCCTCCGCGTCAAAGCAGGTTCGGAAATCGTTCTGGAAATGCACTACACCACCAACGGCAAACCCGCCACGGATCTCACCAAGGTCGGCATCGTTTTCGCCAAAGAACCGCCAACCGAAATGATCGGCGGCTTCAGCGCCGGCGAAGGAAAATTCGTCATCCCGCCCGGCGCGCCCGCCCACGAAGTCCGCTCGAAATGGACCTTCAATCGTGACGTCAAACTCGTGCAACTCACCCCGCACATGCACCTGCGCGGCAAGGATTTTCAGTACGTCGCCAAGTACCCCACCGGCGAATCCGAAGTCCTGCTGAACGTCCCCAAATACGACTTCAACTGGCAGCACACCTACGTGCTCGCCGAGCCGAAAACTCTCCCTAAGGGAACCGTCATCGAATGCATCGCCCACTTCGACAACTCGGCCAACAACACGTTCAACCCGGACCCGAAGTCCGAAGTCCGCTGGGGCGACCAAAGCTGGGAAGAGATGATGATCGGCTTCGGCTCCTTCGTCACCGAGGCTCCGGCGCCAAAAAAAGCCGCCGATTAACTTCCCGCCGGGGACACCCGCGGGCCGAAGGCCGGGTGTCCCCATACGAGCCACTACCCATCAGCAAATATGCGCCCCAGTCGTTCCCACCGCCACCACGTACAGCGACTGGCTCGCCGTCATAAACAACCGGTTCCGCCGCGGCCCGCCGAAGCAAACATTGGCGCAATTCTCCGGTAAACGGATCATCCCAATCTGTTCCCCCGCCGGCGTCAGCACCAGCACGCCCGGCCGCGCCCCGCACCAGATATTCCCATCCACGTCGCACCGGATCCCATCCGCGCCGCTCACGTTCTCCGTCCCCGGCACCTTCATCTGCACCAGTCGCTTCCCGTTCCGAACCTTCGCCCCGTCTATGTCCCACACCTTCATATCCCGCCCCTGCGCCCCGGTGTCAGCGATATAGAGCTTCTTGTAATCCGGTGAAAAACAGATCCCGTTCGGCGCGCTCACCTCGTCCGTCAATTTCGTAATCTGCCCCGTCTTCCCGTCCACCCGGTACACCGCTTCCTTCAACTCCTTCGGCGCCTTATACCCCTCGTAATCCCCGCCAATCCCATACGGCGGATCCGTAAACCAAACCGACCCATCCGGATGCACCACAATGTCATTCGGCGAATTCAGCTTCTTCCCCTCAAACGAATCGGCAATCACCGTCACCGCCCCGCTCATCTCATAACGCACCACGCGCCGCCCGCCGTGCTCGCACGACAACTGCCGGCCCTCGAAATCGAACGTGTTCCCATTCGAATACCCTGCCGGATTCCGGAACACCGTCACCCGCTTGTCGTCGTCGATCAACCGCAACTGCACGTTGTTCGGAATGTCGCTCCAAACCAGATACTTGCCCACGCCGTTCCACGCCGGCCCTTCGGCCCACTGCGTGCCGGTATAGAGCTTCTTCATCGCCGTGTTCC
>CAMATG010000658.1 GCA_945860645.1 Candidatus Sulfopaludibacter sp. SbA3
CGAACGCCGTGCCGCCACCAATTCGAACGGCCAGTTCACCCTCCGCGGCCTCCTCCCCGGCAGCTACGTTCTCACCATCGCCGCCCCCGGCTTCGCCCCCGTCAAAACCGCCGAATTCCCCCTCTCCGTCGGCCAGGTCCTCCAACGCGATTTCGAACTCGCCCCCGCCGGCCTCACCGAAAGCATCGAGGTCAACGAAACCCCCGAAGCCATCGATCTCACCACCTCCAGCGCCAGCGTCGCCATGGGCAACGAACGCATCGAAGAAGCCCCCGCCCGCAGCCGCAACTATCTCAACTTCGTCCTCGCCGCCCCCGCCGTCGCCCCCTCGGCCGGCAGCAGTTCCCAGCGCACCATGACCGGCACCCGCACCGCCATGGGCGACAGCGGCTTCACCGCCGGCGGCATGCGCCCGCGCAATAACGCCATCCTCATCGATGGCATGGACAACCGCGACGAAACCACCGGCGGCAACCGCGTCGCCGTGGGCCTGGAAATGGTGCAGGAGTTCCGCGTCGCCACCGCCGCCTTCGGTGCCGAACTCGGCGGCGCCGCCGGTGGCCTGCTCAACATGGTCACCCGCTCCGGCGTCAACATCTGGCATGGCGATTTCACCTTCTTCACGCAGCACGAAATCACCAACGCCCAGCGCTCCGAAGTCGCCTCGGCCAAGCGCCCCCGCTTCCGCCGCTACCAGCCCGGCGTCTCCGCCAACGGCCCGCTTCAGGCCCACAAAACCTTCATCGCCGGAGCCGTCGAATACGAATCCGAATCCGCCGAAGAGTGGTCGAACGTGGCCGCCAGCGTCGTCGCCCGCGTCCCCAGCCTCTATCGCGGCCTCTACCCCACCAGCACCCGCGGCACCGAACTTTCCCTCAAGCTCAATCACCAGTTCAACGAACGCGACACCCTCTCCGCCCGCTACGCCTTCTCCCGCGGCCGCACCATCGGCGAAGTCCAAGGCCCCGACAACTTTGCCGACCGCTCCGCCCAGGGCAACAGCCTCACCGCCGATCACTCGCTCGTCGCCAACTGGCTCCGCGTCATCACCCCCGCCGTCGTCAACGACGTTCGCCTCCAAATCGCCGAGCGCACCTCCCAGCTCACCCCCAACGGCTCCGGCCCGCTCGTCGAAGTCCCCGGCGTCGTCAGCTTTGGTTCCTACCACCGTTTCAACACGGACCGCACCGAACGCCACTATCAGTTCATCGATAGCTTCAACGCCGCCATCGGCCACCACCGCTTCAGCCTCGGCGCCGACGCCCACTTCGTCAATCTCAACGCCGCCATCCGCCACCGCTACAGCGGCATATTCGTCTTCCCCACGCTCAACGATCTCCTCCAAGGCCGCCCCGATCTCTACATCCAGGCCTTCGGCAATCCCAACACAAAACTCACCACCCTCCCCTTCGGCCTCTGGCTGCAAGACCGCTGGCAGCTCCACCCCCGCCTCCTCCTCGAAATCGGCGCCCGCTTCGACCGCCAGCGCATGCCCGCCGGCATCTCCCCCAGCAGCAACAACGTCTCCCCGCGCGCCGGCCTCGCCTGGCGACCGACCGCCAAACGCCCCCTCGTCGTCCGCGCCGGCTTCGGCCTCTTCTATGACCGCTACCCGCTCGCCTGGCTGAACGACGCCATCCAGAAGGACGGCGTGCAAGGCTACGAGCAATACGGTGCCGGCCCGGACGCCATTCGCGCCTGGCAACTCCCCCGCACCCAACCCGTCCCCGGCCTGCCCCAACTCACCTACAAAACGTCGGCCGACTTCCCCAGCACCTACAGCCGCAAATGGAGCACAGGCTTTGAATACGGCTTCGGTGCCGACACGTCGCTAAGCGTAGAAGCCAACGCCATTCGCGGCGTCCATCTCCCCCGCACCCGCGCCTACCAACTCGAACAAACCGGCCGCTCCCAATACGAAGGCGTCGCCGTCACCGTGAACCGCCGCCTCACGAAGGAACTCGCCTACCTCGCCACCTACAACTACGGCCGCACCCGCGACGATGGCTCCGACTTCGACGAACAACCCAGCGACCCCGCCAATATCCGCAAGGACTGGGCCCTCTCCCGCCAGCATCAATCCAACCGTCTGGCCGTAAGCGCCCTCTTCGAATTCCCCTGGCTCATCGAGCGCCTGACGATAGCCCCCATCTTCACCCTAGGCTCCGGCCGTCCCCTAAATACCCTTCTCAATACCGACCCCAACCGCACGGGCGCCTACCCCCTCACCGCCCGCCCTGCCGGCATGGCCCGCAACACCAACCTCGGTCCGCCTACCGCAAGCCTCGACCTCCGCGTAATGAAAACCATCCCCATGATGGACGAACGCGCCGTCCTGCAATTCGGCATCGAAAGCTTCAACCTCACCAACCACACCAACGTCGAACGCCTCAGCCCCTACTACGGCCTCCCCAGCTACCGCGGCATCCTCGAAAGCCTCCCCGGCCGCCAGTTCCAGTTCCTCGTCCAGTTCGAATACTAGCCGCTAATTCCGCTGCTCATGGCAAAACGTGCAATCGTTCGACACCTTCTTCTTCTGGTGGCACTCCATGCACGAACCCATGTTCGTCGGAAACTCCTTGAAAAGCGCATCCCGCGTCTCCACCGCCCCATGGCAATCCGCGCACTTGTTCACCGCGCCCTGCAAATGCGTCTGATGCGAAAAGAACACATACGCCGGAATCTGGTAAATCCGCTTCCACGGCACTGGCCGGTTGCTCTCGGCAAACCCAGCCAGCCTCTGAATATGCGGCGAATCCGCCTTGATCGACTTATGACAGCCCATGCACTTGCCGGCCGCCGGAATCCCCATCAACTCGCCCGGCTCTTTATTCTCGTGGCAGAACTTGCACTGCAACTTCACCGTCCCCACGTGGTGCTTATGGCTGTAAGGAATCGGCTGCTCCGGCGGCGTCTGCGCCACCAGGATCCACGCCGCCATCGCCAACCCCAAAACCAGCACCACCGTCCGCATTACAGCTGCCCCTTCTTCTTCTGATCAATCAAATACTCAGACGCCCGCACCGTCAGCGCCAACAGCGTCAACGTCGGATTCTGCACGCCGCCAGACACAAATGCCGACCCGTCAATCACAAACAAATTCTTCACGTCATGTGTCTGATTGAACGCGTTCAAAACGGACTTCTTCGGATCCGCGCCCATCCGGCACGTACCCAGCTCGTGGATACTCTCCCCCGGCGGCACCATCTCCCAGTGCTTGGCCAACACCTCGAACCCGGCGCCCTCGCAAGCCGCCGCGCCCGTCTCCATGGCGTCCTTGGCCATGTTGAACTCGTTCTCCGTATACTTCTGCTCGATATGCAGACACGGCACCCCCCACGCGTCTTTCAGCGTCGGATGAATGCTCACTTTGTTCTCATACCGCGGCAGCGCCTCGCCCATCGTCGTCATGCTGAACGCCGCGCCCTGCAACTCGTCCATCGCCTTCATCAGGTCGCTGCCATAGGCCGGCAACAGCTCCGGATTCGGCGTCCCGCCGCTGCCAAAATCGTAGGCATACCCGCGGATAAAATTCTTCTTCTCGCCCTTCAAATTGCGGAACCGCGGAATGTAGCCCGCCCCGCCCATCAGCGTCCGGCCGCCCTTGCCGCCGCGCGCCTCCGGTACAATCGCCACCACCGTGTTCTTCACATAGAACTGATCGAACAGGTAATGCCCCAGCACGCCGCTCGAATTCGCCAGGCCATTCGGAAACAGTCGCGAACGCGAATTCAACAACAACCGCGTGCTCTCCAACGTCGACGCGCCCAACATCAGCGCCTTCGCCGGCACACTATATTCCCGCTTGTTCCGCCGATCCAGGAAGTGCACCGCGTTCACGCGCCCCGTCTTCGGGTCCACGCCAATCTCTCGCACAATCGCGTTCGGAACGATCGTCAAATTTCCCGTCGCCATCGCCTCCGGCAACAGCAGGTTCACCGAAGACGCCAGCGTCCCCGTCGCCCGCCGCGGCTTCGTCGTCGGCACGCCCAGCTTCGCCGCCGACGCCTTGAACCGCTGAATGCTCAACGAATCGCGCGACTCATCCAGCGTGATCTTCCCATCGGGCATTTGCGCCCAGCCTTCGTTCTTGCCCGCCACGCGG
>CAMATG010000659.1 GCA_945860645.1 Candidatus Sulfopaludibacter sp. SbA3
CGCCGCCGAACCACCGCTCGACCCGCCCGGCACACGGTCCAACGCCACCGGATTCCTCACCGGCCCGTACGCTGAATTCTCGTTCGAAGACCCCATCGCGAACTCGTCGCAATTGGCCTTGCCAATCATCACGCCGCCAGCCGCTTCCAGCCGTTCCATCGCCGTCGCGTCGTACGGCGGAATGTAATGTTCCAATAGCTTCGACCCGCAAGTGGTCCGCACGCCGCGCGTCGAGATGACATCCTTCACGCCCACAGGAACGCCGGCCAGCAAGCCCGGGTCTTCCCCGTCGGCAAGCTTCGCGTCCACCGCCCGCGCCGCCGCCAGCGCGCGCTCGTCGCTGAACGTCAAATAGGCATTGGTCTTCGGGTTCTCGGCCTTGGCAAATGCCAGCGCTTCCTGCGCCAGTTCCACCGCGCTGAAAGTCCGGTCCGCCAACCCTTTGCGAACCGAGGAAATTGTAAGAGACGGGATATTCATACTAACGCTCAATCACTCGCGGCACTTTGTAATAGCCCTGGCCCGACACCGGCGCATTCGCCAGCGCCTCAGCGTTGGTCAAGCACGGCCGCGGCTCGTCCTCGCGCAGCGTGGCGGTCTCTTCGGCCGCGAACAGCACCTGCGCCATCGGTTCCACGCCATCGGTGTTCAGCTCGTTCAGCTTATCGATGTGCGTCAGAATATCGCTCAAATCATGGGCGTATTGATGAATCTCGGCTTCAGTCAAAGTCAGATTCGCCAGGCCGGCCACATACCGTACCTGCTCTTCAGTTAGCTTCACGCGGAAATCCTCATCCGTTTGGCCTCCACGCGCTCATGCTCCGCGCGCGAGGCAAGATATAAATGCCGGAAAATCGGATCTGTGATCCCATCGGCCCGGTCGTCTTTGCTGTCGAATGCCAAGGCAATCTTCGGCGCCCGCCGCGGCGTGCCGATGCGAAACTCCACCGATTCAATCAGCCCCGGCCCGGCCATACCCTGCAACTTCACCAGAATCTGGCTCGTCATCGTGGCCAACTGCTTTTGCCACGTGGCGTCTTCGACGTCCACCACCATCCGGCGCCCGTACAACTTCACCGGCCCGGTCCGTTGCGCCAATCGCCGTCCCACCGCCACCGGCCACATGGCTTCGGCAAACTCCTCAGGTGCGAGTCTGGCGTTTTGCAACTTGATCTTCGATAGAAGTCTGGCGGCGCGTTGCATGGCAGGGAAGTCGAATCCTAAATTTTAGCACTGGCGGAACTGTAAGCCGGTTTCTGTGTCTTTCCGAAGAAAGATGGCAATCATTCCTCTGGGCGAGTCATTACTGACAAGCTCTAGCAACCTACCCGGGTGTCGATCAGGACGAGCCGCCCCTCCACCCCTATTTGGTCTTGCTCCGCGTGGGGTTTGCCTTGCTGCCCGCATTACTGCTGGCACGGTGCGCTCTTACCGCACCTTTTCACCCTTACCTCCAGGCCGAAACCCAGCGGCGGTATATTCTCTGTGGCACTTTCCGTGAAACCCGTTTTGATCGAGCCCCCCCGGCCGTTAGCCGGCACACTGCTCTACGGAGACCGGACTTTCCTCCAGCAGATCCGTTGCCGAATCCACCAGCGATTGCCCGTTCCGCCAGTACAATATCCAGTATCCCATGCGCTGGCTCATTTGTATTCTCGCCCTGCCATTATTTGCGGCCGATCCTCTTCCCGAAGACCGCGGCGCCGCCGGCCTCTGGCGCTCCCTTCTCCAACTGCAAACCACCGCCCGTGTCCTTCACATCGCCGCCCACCCCGACGATGAAGACGGCCCCACCATCACCTGGCTCACCCGCGGCCGCGGCGCCGAAGTCACCATGCTCTCCCTCACCCGAGGCGAATCCGGCGCCAATCTCGTCACCGGCGATTTCTTCGATCGCCTCGGCGCCCTCCGCACCGTCGAGTTCCTCCGCGCCGCCCAATACTATGGCGCCAGCGTCATGTTCACCCGCGCCGTCGATTACGGCTACTCCAAAAACGTCGCCGAAACCTTCCGCCAGTGGGACCGCGCCGCCGTGCTGAAAGACGTCGTCCGCGTCATCCGCACAACCAAACCGCACATCATCCTCTCCCGCTGGTCCGGCACACCGCGCGACGGCCACGGCAACCACGAAGCCGCCGGCATCCTGGCTCAGGAAGCCTTCACCCTCGCCGCCGATCCGAAGTACATCACCGAAGATCTCCCCCCGTGGCGCACCGAAAAGCTCTACATCGGCAACCGCAACCCCCTCGACGAATCCACCGTGAAAGTGGACCACGGCGCCGTCGATCCGCTCCTCGGCCGCAGCTACTCGCAGTTCGCCCGCGAAGGCCTCCGCTGGCAACGCAGCCAGGGCGCCGGCGCTGCCACGGCCCGTCCTGGCGCGACCAGTTCCCTCTATCGCCGAATTGGCACCACCGCCAAAGAAGTCAGTTTCTTCGACAACCTCGACACCTCGCTCGCCAAATATCCCGACCTCGCGAACCACATTGAAGCCGCCGTCAAATCCTTCCGCATCGACAATCTGCCAGCCACCGCGCCTCACCTCGCCGCTGCCCTAAAAGCCGCGAAACTGCTCAACGGCACAGACCCCGTCATCGCCCAGAAAATCCGCCAACTCAACACCGCGCTCGCCCTCGCCAACAACCTCCAAGTCGAAGCCCGTGTCGATCCCAAAGTCGCCATCACCGGCCCCTTCGCCGCCTTCCGCCCCGCCGAAACGTTCTCCGTCGCCACCCCCGGCCAAACGTTCAACGTCACCGTCAAGCTCCACGGCGCCGAAGCGCAAAAGGTAGAGTTTCTCGGCGCCCTGGAAGTAAAGCGACTCGAACCCAACCGCTATCAAATCACCGTCCCCGCCAACGCCCCCCAAACGCAAGCCCACTGGCGCCGCGACAACGTTCGCGAAACCGCCTACACAATCGAAAACGCCCCGTTCCACCAGCCCAACGCCGCCGCGCCTTTACTCGCCCGCATCACCTACAAAGACGGCGAAATCGAAACACCCGTCCTCGTCAGCCCGCTCGATACCCTCGGCGTCGAAAAGCTGAAAACGCTCGCGGTAGGGCCCCCCATCGCCATCAAATTCGCCACCGAAGCCGGCATCCTCCCGCTCTCCCAAAACACCTACGAACTGCAAACCACCGTCACCACCAACGTCGACGCGCGCGCCACCGGGACCGTCAAACTCACCCTCCCGCAAGGCTGGCGCAGTGAACCAGCCGAACACAAGTTCACCTTTGAAAAGGAACGCGAAGAAGCCGTCCTGAAGTTCCGCCTCACCGCCCCAGCCGCCCGCCCCGCAGGCGAAGCGAAGATTGAAGCCATCGCCACATACAACGGCCAAAACTACACGCAGAGCTACGAGGAAATCACCCAGCCCGGCTACGATTCGGTCTACCTCTCCACGCCCGCCCGCCACGCCGTCCGCTCCATCGACGTCAAGGTGAAGCCCGGTCTCAAGGTCGGCTACGTCACCGGCACGGGCGATGATGTCCCCGAAGGCCTCCGCCAGTTGGGCGTCCCCACGGAGCTGCTCGACACCGCCAAACTCGCCTCCGCCAACCTCAACCAATTCACCACCATCATCCTAGGTATTCGCGCCTACGCCGTCCGCGCCGACGTCCGCACCTACAACCAGCGCCTCCTCGATTTCGTCAATAGCGGCGGCACCCTCATCGTCCAGTACAACACCCCCGAGTTCGACAAAAACTACGGGCCATATCCGTACTCCATGGGCCGCAACCCCGAAGAGGTCAGCGAAGAGGATTCCCCCGTCGCCATCCTCGAACCGCAGGACCCCGTCTTCAACGCCCCCAACAAAATCACCGCCACCGATTTCGAAGGCTGGGTGGAACAACGCGGCTCGAAATTCCTAACCACTTGGGACCCGCGCTACAAGGCCCTCCTCGAAACCCACGACACCGGCCAACCCCCGCAAAAGGGCGGCTGGCTCGTCGCCCGCCACGGCAAGGGGCACTATATCTACTGTGCGTACGCCTGGTACCGGCAACTCCCGTACGCCGTCCCCGGCGGCGTCAGGCTGTTCGCGAATCTCATCAGTCAATAGCCCCCATCAATTTCTTAGATTTGACACCCC
>CAMATG010000660.1 GCA_945860645.1 Candidatus Sulfopaludibacter sp. SbA3
GTGTCGGCAATGGCTTCCAGGCAGCGCAAGACGTGCGATTCGCGGTACTGCGGGAGAAAGAGAATGTGGCTGTGGCGGTCTTCGCGGATCTCAGCGGCGAACTCCTGGAAGGTCCGGGCGTTGGTGAGGTTGATGTTGGCGTTCGGTTCACAACCGTGGCGATCGCCGCCGGAGATGGCGGGCAGACCGCATTCGGCGGCCATCTGCGCCACCGTCCGGTTCTCCTTGGCGGAGCGGAGTCCGTTCAACTCCAGGGCGTGGAGGAAGGGGAGGTAGCGATGGATGAATTCGAGCGCCATTGCGCGTTGGCCAGGGGCGCCGATGCCGCCTTCGTCCCAGAGCGGGTGATTGACGACGGTGAGCACGCCGGGCATGGCGTGGAGGCCGGCGAGGATGTCCTTGAGGATTTCCGGATTGGGCCGGTGGGTCCAGAAGGTGAACAGGCGCATCCAGTTGGGCGCGTCGACGACGGGGAGGTTGTGGACGCCGAGGTGGAGAAAGGACGCGCCGTAGGGGACGGTCCATTCGACGGAGACGGGAGAATCGATACCGAGGAGCTGGAGTTGGCGGCAGGCGTCGATCGAGTCGTGATCGGTGAGGGAGACGATGGGGGCGAGGCCGAGCGCGGCCACCTGGCGGGATTCCAATTGGAAGGCGTCGGCGGGGGTGAGGGGCGGAGTCCACCAGGCGCGGGCGTAGTCGAAGCCCTTGCTGGGGGAGGGGAGGAGCCGGGCGAGTAGCGGGAAATGGCGGGCGTGGCGGGCCAGAAAGGCCAGACTGTCCTGAGAATGGAGGGTGTGGGAGTGCAGCGAAATTCCGGTGCGGAAGCGATCGGCGCAACGGGGATCCTTCCAGGCGTGCAGGATGTGACTGGGCATCTGCCACTAGAGTGCGCCGCGGGTGTCACAACGCGATATGCACACGTTGAATGTTTGGTTTCAGAGCCGGTAAAAATCGCGTGCGGTGCCGCCCAGGAGCTGCTCGCGTAACGCCATTGGCATGGCGCCGAGAGACTGGGTGAAGGCGGCGAGGGTTTCCTTCCAGGTGGCGCCGCCGTAGGGCCAGCCGGAGGCGAACATGAGGCGCTCCGGGCCGGGGGCGCGGAGGAGTTGGCGGAGCCCTTGCGCTTGTTCGGGAGTCGTGGGCAGGCGGAAGCCGGTGAGTTTGATGTAGACGTGGGGGGGGAGTTCGATGGCGGCGGCGGGCATGCCGTCGAGCGCGACCGGGACCGGGGCGGGGAAGGGCCAGAAGTGCGCGTCGATTTCGGCGGCGAGGCCGCGTTGGCGCAGGATCTCCATGGCAACGGGGGTGGGCTGGGAGAGATGGACGCTGACGATGAGCGGGTGGTCCGGCAGGGTGGCGAGCTCTTCGGGCGTCACCCGGGGGACGACGCGGCGGATGTAGGGCTGGGCGGCGGCAAGCGAGAGAGCGTCTTCGAGCGAGCCCGCGTGCGGGACGTAGACGGAGCCTTCGAACTTGTTCCGGGCCAGGATTTTGCCGTACCACTCCGGCCCCTGGGCGGGGGGAGCGAAGGAGTGTTGCGCGTCAACGCGAAACATAATGAAAGAAAGTACCCCTGTGCGACGTCTAAGAGAGCAGACGGTCTGTAACTATTGTAGAAAGGATGTTCCGAGAAATGGGTTTTCGTTTGAGTCTGGTCGTTTTGCTGGCGGTCGCGGTGAGTTGTTCGCGGGAGCGGACTTCGGTGGCGGTGGATGCGGCGCTGCTGACGCAGGTGCCGGCCGATTCCGTGATCGTGGGCGCGATGCGCGTGAAGGCGCTGCGCGGGACGGCGGCGTGGAAAAAGATGCTGGCGCAGCCGAGCGTGAACGCGCAGTTGGAGAAGTTGGCGGCCGAGACCAGTTTCGACGCGCGGAAAGATTTGTGGGAGATCCTGTGGTCGACCGATGGGAAGGAACCGCTGGTGTTTGCGCGCGGGGAGTTTGCGCCGATGGGGTTGGAGCCGAAGATTGAACGCGAGGGCGTGCAGCGGATGAGCTATAAGGGCTCGATGTTGCTGGGCAATGAGGAGAATGCGGTTTGGTTCGTCAACTCGTCGACGGCGATTTTCGGGCATACGGCGAAGCTGCGGCAGTTGATTGACGCGCGCGACACGGCCAAGGCCGGGCCGTCGGCGGCGCTGCGGGAGCGGATTAACGCGCTGCCGCCGAATACCCATTTCTGGATGGTGGCCGATGCGGCGGCGATGCCGAAGCTGCCGGCGGCGGGCGGGGGCGAAGGGGACAAGCCGCAGAATGCCATGGCGATGAACTTCCTGCAGAACCTGCCGAAGTTGCTCGCGACGGTGCGGACGGTGGCCATGCAGGTGAGCCTGGTGGACGGGATGGCGATGGAGATGACGGCGTTTTGCGCCGACGACGCGGGGGCGAAGCAGGTGCACGATTCGCTGCGCGGGGTGGTGGGGCTGGCGCGCGTGATGTTGCCGGGGCCGCAACGGGAGGCGCTGTTGCCGCTGTTGGATGCGGTGGAGGTGACGCAGAAACAGACGGAAGCCACGCTGCGGGCGCGTTTGACGGTGGAGCAGTTTGAAAACGTGCAGACGGTGTTGCAGCCGAAGCCGGGCTCGAAAGTAGCCGACTAGCCCGCTCAAATTTACGCGGGAATAGCCGATACGCTTCATGTGGGTATTGGCTTAATCCTCCGTCGCGTTTTCGTGTTCGTGTTCGTCTGCCTTGCCGCCGCGGCGGTTTACGGGCAGTCGCCGGCTGCCGCCGATGACCTGTCGGTGGAAGAGATTCTGCGCACGCAGATCACCAGCGTTGGCCGGAAAGCGCAGCAGGTGGCCAAGGCGCCGGCGGCGGTGTATGTGATTACGCAGGAGGACATCCGTCGCAGCGGGGCGACCAGCATTCCGGATCTGCTGCGGATTGGACCCGGGTTGGTGGTGGCGCGGATCAACGGGTCGACGTGGGCGATTTCGGCACGAGGGGACGCGCGGCAGTACAGCCAGAAGATGCTGGTATTGATTGATGGCCGGAGCGTCTACGGGCGGCTGTTTTCGGGCGTGTTTTGGAACGCGCAGGATGTGCTACTGGAGGATATCGACCGGATTGAGGTCATCCGCGGGCCGGGCGCGGTGATGTGGGGTTCGAACGCGGTGAACGGTGTGATCAGCATCATTACCAAGAGCAGCCAGGCGACGCAGGGCGGCCTGGTGACATTGGGCATGGGCAGCGACGACCGGGGATTGGTGGGCTTTCGCTACGGCGGCCGGCGCGGGGAGCGTTTGGCCTACCGGTTCTGGGGAAAGTTCAACGCGCGGCAATACCGGGATGCCGGGACTGCCATTTACCGGCCCAGTGTGACGTATCCGAATACGGGTCCTTCGCTGGTGCCTGACCTGACAATGGCTGGGGACGACGGGCAGTTGTGGCGGACGGGATTTCGGGTGGACTGGGAGCGTTCGGCGCGGGAGACGCTGACGGTGTTGGGAGAGTTGTACGGGCAACGATACTCGCAGTCGAGCTGGCTGCTTGGCCAGGGCGCGCAGCTGCGCCAACTCTATTCGCGAGACACGCCGGCGGGCGGGAATTTTCTCGCCCGCTGGTCGCGTTCGGTGGCAGCGGGGGAAGATACGACCGTTCAGCTTTACGTGGATCGGGCGAACCAGACCGGCACACTCTATGACGTGCGCGTCGATACCGTCGACGCCGAAATACAGCATCGCCGGTTACTGGCGGAGAATAACGAGCTCCACGTGGGGGGCGGCTACCGGTTGACGCTGGATTCGTTGCGGAATGGACCGTTTCAGTTCCGGCCCGGCAGCCGGAGCGGGGCGCTGTGGAACGGCGTGATCCGTGATGAACACCAGCTAATCGCCCGCAAATTGACGCTTTCGGCTGGATTGCGGGCCGAGCATAACGGCTACACCGGCTTCGCGCTGCAACCCTCGGTGCGCTTGCTTTTCACCCCGTCGAAGGAGCAGGCGTGGTGGCTGTCCTGGTCGCGTGCGGTGCGCACGCCATCGCGCGTGGAAGCGGACACCGAAGCGCTGCCGATCGGCATATTCTTTGCGCCGCAGAGGGGGCTTGGCCAGACGCCGGTATTGCTGCAGGT
>CAMATG010000661.1 GCA_945860645.1 Candidatus Sulfopaludibacter sp. SbA3
AACGCACCCTCCCGCGATGCCCGCACCGCCGCAAACCCGCCGCCGCCCTACCCCTTCCGCGTAAACGTATGCGAATACACCGTAACGCCCTTCACATCCCGATGCCGCACCCGCAACGAACAACTCCCGCCCTCCCGCGAAACCTCCAGGCTCGCATACCCGCCCAGCACCCGATGGAACCGGTGCCGCAGCTTGTCCAAACCCGGCGTGCCACCGGCGTGCTCATCAGACGCCGGCCCGCAACCAAACTCGTGCAGCCCCGTCTCCGGGTCCACCGAGTGGTACTGCCAATGCCGGTCCCCGCAGAACGAAATCACGTTCCCGTCAAAGTTGCTCTTCAAAAACTCGCGGATCTCCCGGCTCTCGTAGGCAAAACCGGGATTAGCGTGATTGTCGTTCTTCGTCGTCCGGTCCGGTCCCACGATCGGGTTCGGATTCACCAGAATCTTCCACGTCGCATTGCTCGCCCGCAGGCTCTTCATCAGCCACGCCTTCTGCTCCGCCCCCCAAATGGTTTTGCCCGGCCCATCGGGATCGTCGTTCGGCGTCCGGTAGTCGCGCGCCTCCGGCAGCCATAGTTCAATGTCGGCGCCCGCGCGCACGGTCCGGTAAAGCGGCTGGCCCGTCAACGGCGCCGGCACCTGTTCCCGGAAAATCCGCTGCCCCTGGACGAAGGTAAACGGCGCCATCCGCTTATCGGCCATCGTCGGCCAGGCGTCGTTCGAAAACACATCGTGATCGTCCTTCTGCCAGTAGCCGCCGGTGTGACGCAGGCTGTTCACCAGCGTGGGCAGGCTGTACATGCGCTGCCAGTGATAGCGGGCCACGGCCTCGCTGTTGGCGATCGGATCTTCGTTGTCGTAGTAAACGTTATCGCCGCAGCTCAACAGGAAGTGCGGCGCATCCCGCTGAATGCTCTCGTACAGATGAAAACCGTCCGGCCGGTCCATGTGGCAGTACATCTGGCAACTCAACATGGCGATCGAAACCGCCGCCGGACGCCCGGCCACCGGCAGCGTCTGGAAACCGCCCGTCAGCTCTCCATCGACGCGCCCATTGCGCGTCGCCCGCGTCTCCACCACATATCTGTAGGCCGTATCCGGCCGTAGTCCGCTCAAGTTGATCTGGGCGGCAAAGTCAGCCGCCTCGTTCACCTCCAGCCACTTGGTCGCCCCCGATGGCCCGCCCTTGTACACCACCCGCACGTAGCCCGGCGCACCCATCGCCGATCCCTCCAGCGTCTCGATCCGTGTATCGGGCGGCAACAGCCTGGCGTCCTTGTTGTGCGCCTTGCGGACAATCCCATTCGCCAGCCTATGCGACGCCGCCGTCCGGCGCATCCACACGCGCGCGGAGCGCGTGGTCATCTCCCCCACCTTGCAGCCCGTCGACTGGTGCGTCTCCCCGGGCACCGCCGCGCCATACACCGCGCCCCCAAGCCCCAGTGCCAGCATCTGGCGCCGGCTCAGCCCTTCAACCATCCGTTTATCCCGCATCGCCGCCAGCGTACCATGCGCGGTAGCATCAGACATGAGCTCCCTTCGCAATCAGCGCGCGGTGGTCACCGGAGGCAGCCGCGGTATCGGCCGGGCCATCGTCGAGGCGCTGCTCGCCGAAGGCGCCATAGTGACACTGTGCGGGCGGACTGAGGAGTCGACGGCGACGGCGCTCGCCGAACTCGCCCACCCCAACGCCCACGGGATCGCCGCCGACGTCTCCGATCCCGCCGACGTCGCCCGCCTCTTCCACTTCGCCACCGAACGCATGGGCGGCGTCGACATCCTCGTCGCCAGTGCCGGCATCGGGATCTATAAGGCCGCCGGTGACATGGAGATTGCCGACTGGAAACGGACAATTGACATTAATTTGACGGGCGCTTTCTTATGTTCCCACCAGGCAATTCAAAGTATGCGAAAGACCGGCGGCGGCTTCATCGTGCACCTCAGCAGCCTGGCCGGACGCAATCCCTTCGCCGGCGGCGCCGCCTATAACGCCTCCAAGTTCGGCTTGAATGGGATGAGCGAGGCGATTATGCTCGACCACCGGAATGAAAACATCCGTGTGACAACCATCATGCCCGGCAGCGTGGATACGGATTTCTCGCCGCGTTCTTCGGGAAAGCCCTCGGATTGGAAGATCGCCCCCGCCGATGTCGCCGCGATGGTCGTCGCGGTACTCTCCATGCCCGCCCGAACCCTGGTCAGCCGCGTCGAAATGCGCCCCTCCCGGCCCCCCAAATAAGGCATCGGAATTTTCTGGCACCCTTTCCCCCCTGATTCGGCACGCAACTTGCTCATACTTCCCCGTCGGAAGCCGAAACGTGTTGTAGCGGAGAAACTACATGACGCGTTGGCTGACCGATCGGAAGGACCCAGAGAAGAAAGATGTCGAGAAGGCTAAGAATTCTCCGGCCAAAGGAACGCCGCGCAGTAGCAGTGGAATCGGGCAATGGCAGGTCTGGCCAGAGCTCCAGAACGTCTCCGTTCAGAACCAATCGCAAAGGAGTAACACAGCGATGACGTCGAATGCCAGCATGCCAACCACCGCTCAAGGAGGTGTCCCGCTCGACCCTACGCGCACCGGGCGCGAGGCCGAATCGTTAGACACCAACCTGCGACGGCTGGTCGTCGGACAACCCGAAGCGATTGAGCAAATCGTCAATATCTATCAGATGCATCTGACCGGAATGAATCCTCCGGGCCGTCCGATAGGAAATTTCCTCTTCCTCGGCCCCACCGGAACCGGAAAGACCCGGATTGTAGAGGCGACTGCCGAATCCCTGATCAGTAATCCGCGCGCTGTCATTAAGATAGACTGCGCCGAGTTCCAGCACTCCCATGAGATCGCCAAGCTCATCGGCTCGCCTCCCGGCTACCTCGGCCACCGCGAAACCCACCCGCTGCTGAGCCAGGAAGTCATCAACCAGTACCATACGGAACGCAACAAGATCAGCTTCATCCTCTTCGATGAAATTGAAAAGGCCTCCGACGCCCTGTGGAACCTCCTGCTGGGGATCCTCGACAAGGCAACACTGACGCTGGGCGACAACCGGAAAGTGGACTTCTCCCGGGCCCTCATCTTCATGACCTCCAACCTCGGCGCCAATGAAATGAGTTCCATTCTGAATCCCAAACTGGGATTTGGTCTCGGCGCGGCAGCCGATGCTGGCAAAGCACAGGCGATCGACGAGAAAATGTCGTCCAAAATCGCCCGCAGCGGCGCCGACGCCGCCCGCAAAAAGTTCACCCCGGAGTTCATGAATCGTCTGGATAAGGTCGTCGTCTTTCAGCCACTCGGCGAAGAAGAGATGCGCCGCATCCTGGACATCGAACTCCAGCAGGTGCAACACCGCATCTTCGCCTCTTCGGCGGAGCGGTCCTTCGTCTTCAATGCCTCCCGCGAAGCCAAAGACTTGGTGCTTTCCCAAGGGATCGACATCAAGTACGGCGCCCGCCATCTCAAACGCGCCATTGAACGCTTACTCGTACAGCCGCTCTCGAACCTGATCGCCACCGGGCAGATTCGGCCCGGGGACCTGGTCCGGATCGATGTTGCCGATGGCGCCATCACCTTCCATCGCGATGCGGAGGGGATGTCGCCGGCCGCCATGGTGCAGTACGGGGAATCTTCCATGGTTCTGCCTCCCATTGCGGCAATGGCTTCGGCGATCTACGAAAGCTCGCGCGGTCAGGTCGCTAAGTCCTCCCGGCGCAGCTAATTGTTTAACGATGAAAATCGGCTAATCCTGTAAACTAGGAAGGGTAGGTCTTGTTCTCACGGAAAGGAGACCACCCTTCTGAAGACTGCAGAGATTGTTCGTGCCTGGGGCAAAATTTTACGAGGCCAGGCCCCCTCGCTCTCGATTGAAGTCACCCGGGAATGTCCGCTCCGCTGTCCTGGCTGTTACGCATACGATGACAACCATTTAGTTCAATGCGCCGGGTGTAATCCCCCCGCCTTTCAGGCGGGCTGCTTTTAGCCACAGTACTGCAAAATGGAGATATGGCCGAGTATCGACGGAGTGCCCAAGCGGTTTTTGACCTGAAGTACCACGTGGTGTGGATAACGAAGT
>CAMATG010000662.1 GCA_945860645.1 Candidatus Sulfopaludibacter sp. SbA3
GTTTTTGAGCGCGGCGGTGGCGGGGCCGAAGGGGGAATTGATGATGCCGTCGCTGGTGAAGGGGACGTTTGCCAAGCCGGTGTTTACGCCGGACGCGGTGGCGGTGGGGAAGATGAAGCTGGGGTCGCCGGCGGGATTGCAGGAGGGGATGAAGGGGGTTATGGACTTGTTTAAGGGGAAGAAGGCGGCGCCGAAGCCTTAGCGTTTGGCTCCGCCGGCGGGGGCGTGTTCGAAGAGGAATTCGGTGGCTTCGTCGTTCAAGACCCAGATGGCGTAGAGGCCGACGGCGGTGCCGATGGGGAAATAGAGCATGTTGACGGAGGCGAGGAGCATGCCGCCGGTTTTGGCCCAGGGTTTCCAGTTGAGAATGGCGCGGCCGAGGAGGGTGATGGGGACGGCCATGATGAGGCTGTAGACGACGTAGATGACGGCGAGGACGCGGGTGAGGGGGATGGAGGCGATGTCCTTGCGCTTGTAGAACGGGTCGTTGGTGAGCAGGATGCCGGAGAAGCCGCCGTTGAAAACAAGTACGGCGATCGCCAGAACACCCATTCCGATTCCCATGTAGAACAAAAGCCAGCCAACGTTACGAACGTGGGTTTCCAACGTATCTCCTTCGTACTATTTGTACCATTAACAAGGCGAAAACCGGCAGATAGACGGCCCAACGCCAGTTAGTAAGACCCTCCCAGATGTGTTCCTGACGCCAGCGGATGAGCACGACGTAGTGAACGGGCGCGAGGGCTCCCCATAGTAACACCGGCCAAGGCCAATGGAAGACGGCGAGGGGGAGGATCCAGGTGAGGTACCAGGGGTGGACGTTGGCGGAGACGAGGAGGATGGAGAGGGCGATGGTCCAATAGGCCTGGCGGGGGGATTTGGAGAAGAGGGCGGCGGCGAGGGAGGAGAGGGCGATGATTGCCATGCTGGTGCGTTTGGCGGCGTCGAGGGAGTTGGTCAGGGAGAGAATGGCGCCGAAGAGGATGTCGTTGTTGCGCCAGCCGCCGACGAAGCCGCCTGTGTATTTGGCGTTTTCGGAGATGTCGGTGAGCCAGGGGAGCCAGCAGAGGGCGAAGACGAGGGGGGTGAGGGCGGCCCAGCGCCAGTTGCCGCGGCGGGCGAGATAGGGCCAGAGGAGGATGGGCCAATATTTTGTGGCGGCGGCGAGGCCCAGGAGGGCGTAGGCCCAGGGCCATTTGTGGCGTTCGGCGGCGTAGAGTGCGGCGAGGGCGAGGGCGACCATGACGGCGTCGTGATGGCCCATGCCCCAGAACTCGACCAGGCCGAGGGGGCACCAGGCCCAGGCGATCCAGCGCCACTTTTCATTGGGCGGGAGCCATTGCCAGAGGAGCCAGCAGAGGAGGAGATCGGCGAGGCAGGCGCCCCATTTCATGGTGTTGAGATTGCGGTCGCCACCGAGGTTGACGAGGGCGAGTTGGAGGGATTGGAGAAGGGGGCCGTAGACGGGCTTGAAGTCTTTGGCATCGACGCGGGGTTCGAGGAGGTGGGTCAACTTTGGTTCGGCGGGGCGGTGGTCGTAGGGGTTGAGGCCGGCGGCGGCGACGCGGCCCTCCCAGCGGTAGCGGAAGAGATCGTCGGAGAAGAGGGGCTCCATTTGGAAGGCGGTGAGGCGGAAGAGGAGGGCGAACCCCAGAAGAAAAGTAGGGCGAATTCCCCCCTCGAGGCGACACACAGCGACGAGCGCGGCGATATATAATATAGAAGTCACGCAAAATAGAGCGACATCCCTCTGTGGATCGTGAACTCCACCGCTTCTGACCCAAGCAAGGAGCAAAAGGCCGGCTTGCAGACCGAACCCGAACGCGCAGGCAACCTTCTCTCTGGCACTCATGCCCCTACTTTTCGCCCTCCTCGTAGCTGACACTTCCGCGCTTGACGACTTCAAACGGACGTTTTTCGACGATACGTTTGCTGGGATCCACAAGCTGGCTCCGTTCGATTATGCGCTGTTGGTGCCGTATTTCGCTATTTTGATTGTGCTGTCGTTCTTCGGAATGCACCGGTACGAGATGATCCGTGGCTATTTCAAGAACCGGAAGAATCTACTAACCGCGCCGCCGAGCGAGTTTGCGGAGTTGCCGCCGGTGACGATCCAGCTGCCGCTGTATAACGAGCGGTATGTGGTGGAACGGCTGATTGAGCAGATCGTGAAGATCGACTATCCGAAGCATCTGTTGCAGATTCAGATTCTGGACGATTCGACGGACGAGACGCATCCGTTCACGGAGCGGCTGGTGGCGGAGTACCGGGCGGCGGGCCACCCGATTGAGTATCACCATCGGAAGAACCGGCACGGGTACAAGGCCGGAGCGTTGCAGGAAGGGTTGAAGACGGCGACGGGGATTGTGGTTGCTGTTTTCGACGCCGACTTCATGGTGCCGACGGACTTTTTGCGGAAGACGATTCACTACTTCGCCGACCCGAAGGTGGGCGTGGTGCAGACACGTTGGACGTATTTGAACCAGCACTACAACGCTTTGACGGAAGTGCAGACGATTTTGCTGGACGGCCATTTTGTGTTGGAGCATGTGGCGCGCGCGGGCGCGGGGTTGTTCTTTAACTTCAACGGGACGGCGGGGATTCTTCGGAAAGAGATGATCGAGGACGCCGGCGGCTGGCAACACGATACGTTGACGGAAGATTCGGATTTGAGCTATCGGGCGCAGTTAAAGGGTTGGAAGTTTGTGTATTGCCCGGACGTGGAATGCCCGTCGGAATTGCCGTTCGACATGCACGGGTTCCAGGTGCAGCAGACGCGTTGGAGCAAGGGCCTGACGCAGTGCGCGAAGAAGTTGCTGCCGATGATTTTGAAGTCCGAGCAGCCGTGGCGCGTGAAGTTGGAAGCGATTTGCCATCTGACGCCGAACATTTCGTATCCGCTGATGTTGATCATGTCGGCGCTGATGTTGCCGGTGATGATTGTCCGGTTCTACATGGGCTGGATGCAGATGGTGTTTGTGGATTTGCCGTTGATTGCGGCGAGTTTCTGGTCGATTACCGCGTTTTATCTGGTGGCGCAGCGGCAGATCCGGCCCGATAACTGGAAGCGGACCATTTGGTACATGCCGGTGCTGATGATGGCCGGCGTGGCGCTGACGTTGAGCAACGCCAAGGCTGTGATGGAAGCGCTGGTGGGTTACCAGACGGCGTTTGCGCGTACGCCGAAGTACGCGGTTGGCGATAAGAAAGTGATGCTAGGGAACCAGCGGTATAAGAGCCGTCTGGGGTTGCTGCCGTACTTTGAGTTGGCCGCGGGGACGTGGTTCCTGGCGATGATTGCCTATTCGATTGAGAGCTACAACTTCCTGGCGATTCCGTTCCTGTCGTTGTTCGTGGGCGGGTATTACTGGGCGGCCGGCAGCAAGTTCTGGTTCGATTACCAGGCCAAGCAGGCGTGGGAGAAGCAGCACAAGTTGGCGCTCGAAGCGGCGCAGTAGTTTTTCATGGTTCACATTACCAACGGCGACTGTGTGGCGGAGGAGTTGCGGCGTTGGGCGGGTGAGCCGCGTCTGATTGTTTGGCACGATGTGTTGCACGAGGGGCCTGTGGTGGCGGGGTTGGGGTTGGAGGAGTTGACGGCGGTGAGGTCGGCTTGGCTGGCGGAGAACGGGTACGGGGGCGCGAAGTTGGAGGAGCGGGACCGGCAACTGCGGCGGCTGGTGGCGCGGGATTCGTTGTGGTTTTGGTTTGAGGATGACCTGTATGACCAGCTGCAGTTGCTGCAGGCGTTGCACTTCGTGTGGACGGAGGGGCTGACGGCGAGCCCGCATTTTCTGGTGGATATTCCGCGGGGGATGGTGGTGGAAGAGATGGCTGGTTTGGCGGCGGGGAAGGCGCGGGTGACGGCGGGGATGTTGGAGCTGGGGGCGCGGGCTTGGGAGATGTTTACTCTTGGCCGGGCGGGGGAGTTGTTGGATTGGGATTTGTCGGCGTTGCCCCATTTGCGGGCGGCGGTGGAGCGGTTGTTGGAACACGGGCCGGGGGATGATAACCGGGTGCGGCGGACGATTGTGGAGTTATTGCGGGGGGGCGGGACGACGTCGGGG
>CAMATG010000663.1 GCA_945860645.1 Candidatus Sulfopaludibacter sp. SbA3
AGGGCGCGGCCGGCGCGATTGGAGAACCAATCGTTGGCGTTGAGGGCCGCGTCGCGGAGGAAGTAGTAGCCGGTGCCGTGGAAGTCGTTGGTACCGGAGCGGGTGACCATGTTGACGACGGCGCCACCGGTCTGGCCGTATTCGGCGGAGAAGAAGTTCGTTTGCATTTTGAACTCCTGCACGACGTCGACGGAGGGGGAGAACTTAAGGTCGGTGATGCCGGAGTTCTGTTCGACAGTGGTCACGGTGACACCGTCGACGAGGACGTCGGAGGTGGAGTTGCGGGAGCCGTTGGCGACGAAGTTGGTATTGGAATCGCCACGGCGGCCGCCGGAGCCGACGACACCGGGGGTGAGGTAGGCGAGGCCCATGGAGTTGCGGGCGAGGTTGGGCAGGGAGAGGATGTACTTGTTGTCGATCACCTGACCGAGGTTGGAGATGGTGGTGTTGATGAGCGAAGCCGAGCCTTCGACTTCGACGGTGGTGGTGACATCGCCAACCTGCAGCTTGGCATTGATGGTGGCTTGTTCCTGGACGGCGACGGAGAAGCGTCCAGAGGAGAATCTCTTGAAGCCCGGTGCCTCCGCGGTGAGCACATACGTGCTGGGCGGGAGAGCGGTGACGACGAAGCGTCCCGAGGCATCGGCATCGGCGCGGAATGTGGTGCCGCGTTGCTGATCGATGACGACGATTTTCGCGCCAACAATACTGGCGCCGGATTCGTCGGCGACGACGCCGTTCACGCTGGCGGTGAAGGACTGCGCCATGGCTACGAAGCCTAGAAAGGCCGCTAAACCGGCCGTCTGGATGCGTCTACTGAGACTCAAACTACTACCTCCTGAATCCACAGATTCATTCTGTGGCTCGGGACAGTATATTACAGGGGAATGGCAATTGAATTTACATGCTCATTGCGAGAGTGGAGAGGGCGTCGCCGGTGACGCGGAAGATGGTCCATTCGGCCTGGGGTTCGGCGCCGAGGGATTTGTAGAAAGCGATGGCCGGGGCGTTCCAATCGAGAACGGACCATTCCAGGCGGGCGCAACCGCGTTCGACGGCGAGCTTGGCGAGTTGTTTGAGCAGGGCTTTGCCGACGCCGTGGCCGCGGCGTTCGGGGAGGACGTAGAGATCTTCGAGGTAGATGCCGGGGGCGGCGCGGAAGGTGGAGTAGTTGTGGAAGAAGAGGGCGAAGCCGGCGGGGGCGCCATCGTATTCACCTAGGATCACTTCGGCATAGGGGCGGGGGCCGAAGAGGGTTTGGCGGAGCGAGTCTTCGGTGGCGACGCAGGCGTGGGTGAGTTTTTCGTAGTCGGCGAGGCCTTGGATGTAGGCGAGAATTTGGGGGACGTCGGCGGCGGTGGCGGAGCGGAGGGAAACCATCTTTACAGGCTAGCGCGCTAGGAACCGAGAGAGGTAAGCTGCCGGACCATGTTATCGAGGGTATCGGCGCTGCGGCGCAACTCGGCGGCGGCGCCCGATGACTGCTGAGCTCCGGAGGAGGCGTGGCGGGTTAGGTTCTGGAGGCGGGTGAGTTGGGCTTCGGTTTCGCCGAGTTGTTGGAGTTGGCGGGCACTGGATTCGGCGAGAGAGTCAATGCGTTTGTGGAGGATCTCATCGGCGGAGACGACGCTTTCGATGGAAGCGCGCATGGAAGTACTGAGGCGGCGCGCGGTTTGCGTTTGTTCGAGGATGAGCTGGAGCTTCGCGGTGGCCTGATTGGCGGCTTCGGCAGAGCGGAGCGCGAGGGAACGAACCTCATCGGCGACGACGGCAAAACCGGAGCCGGCCTCCCCGGCACGAGCGGCCTCGACCGCGGCATTGAGGGCGAGGATATTGGTTTGGAAGGCGATTTGATCGACAGAGGAGGCGATGGCACCGACGGCGGCGGCTTCGCGAACGAGACCGTCGAGCCGGCGGTCGAGTTGGAGCATGCCTTCGGCGCTCTGGTTGAGGGCGTGGGCGGACTCGCTGGCCAGTTGGCGCGCGTGGCTGGCGATTTCGGTGACCTCGCGAACGCCCTCGCGACTTTGTGACAGCAGTTCAGCGGATTGCTGAATGGCGTTGGCCTGCTCGGCGGCGCTTTGCGCGAGTTCCTCGCCAGCGGCGTAGAGCGTCTGGGCCTGGGCGTTGAGTTGGGCACTTTGCCCGGACATTTCTCCCGTGACGAGGCCGTGGGCGAGTGAGGAGGAGAGAACCTGGCGGGCGAGAAGACAGGCAGGGATGATTTCCGCGATGACGAAGGCGGCGTGGGTGAGCACGACGGGAAAGCCGGCGGCATAGTCGAAGATACTGGCGGGCCAGAGGAAGAAGAAGGCGATGTGATGGGCAGCGATGGTGGCAGCGGCTAAGAGTAACGCGATCATGTCAGCAAGAACGATGAGGATGGATATCGTAACGAAGACGTGGAAATGGGCTTCCGAGGCGCCGCGGGCGGAGTGAATAAAGATGGCGCTAAGGAACATAGCGGCGACGGCGACAACACGGGCGGCGGCGCGGGACTCCGGTTGCCATCTGCAATAGAGGACTGGAAGGAGAAGGGTGAAGAGGGTCCAGCCGATGATGGGCCAGCGCGGCAGTTGGTTATAGGCGGCGGTGGCGAAGAAGATGGGAGTTTGCGCGGCGAGAATGGCAAGGACGCGAGAGTTGGTACGCCGGCGGTAGGAATGTTCGTATTGCTCGAAAGTCATCAGAGTTCACTCAAATTGGGGTTGACTCGCGGACAGCCGAAGACGGGGACGGGGGCCGGGAGTTGCCCTATAGAGACGGCACGCATGACAGATAGATCGGCCAGGTTGGCCGTGCCGCGGGGTTTCCGGGGGCTGTAACCACCGGACCAGGCGAGGGTTCCATCGGGGTTAAAAAGTAGCAGCCGGGGGCCACCGGTGATGCCAGCGGCCTGGGCACGGGCGGGGGTGAGCAGCGTGGTGGGCAGACCGGGCACGGCGAGATGACCGGCGGAGTTGAGAATCCAGACTTCCTCCACCCAGCCGGGTTGGGGACCGCGGTAGGCCAGGTGTTCGGCGACGGCGCGCGAGCAGGCGCAATCGTCCACCAGCACGTGGACGGCGCGCCATTTGGGATTTGGAGATAGGGAGACGGATAGACCGGCACTTTGCAGCGGGATGGCGTGGGCGGCCGACCAAGTGCCAATTTGTGTAGTCAGAATGGCGACCCAAAGAAAGGTGGCCAGATGCAGAACCGCTTTCACCTTTGGCTTATCGGCGGAGTAGTGTCCATCATTAAACATTCCATGCAGCCGAGACGCCGGGAGCGGCGCAAATGAGTCGTTACTTCGCGGCGGGGACGTGGATGGGGGTGAGCGCGTTGATTTCGGCTTCGATGGCGTCGGCGAGGTCGAAGCGGACTTGCTGGGCGTCTGTGTTTACGGTCCGGCTGGTGGTGTGTTTGGTGACGCTGGGAGTGCGGCCGCGGCGGCGGGGCGTGGTGGTGTAGGAGTTGGAGGTGACCGTGTCGGTGCGGCTGGCGCTGGTGAAGTCGAGCGGGAAACCGCCGATGGGGCGGCCGGTGGCGAGAGAGAACGCGATGACGTCGCCCTGGAAATCGTGGTCCGTAAAGACGCGGGTTCGGAGGATGAAAATGTATTCGATATTGATGCAACTGTCCAGGCGGGTCTTGGCAACGGCGGGGATGGCGTCATCGGCGCCGCGGCGGAGGAGTTCGCCACAGTCTTCGAGCAACTGGGCTTGCGGGATGCGGGTGCGGTAGTGAGGGCCGGCTTCATTGAGAACGCGCAGATCGGTGAGAGCCTGTTCGTAGACGACGGTGGCGGTGGGGAGCCCTGTGAAGGTGAGCGGGGTGGGGCCGAGGGTGAGGCTGGCCTCTGTGACGGGCGGAACGGAGGCGAGCGCGGCGCGCAAATTCTGGACGCGATCGAGCTTGGCGGAGACGGCGGCGCGGCGTTCGTTGAGGATACGGGTGCCTTCGCGTTCGCAGGCGGCAAGGCAGAAGAGAGCGGCGACGAGGGCGAGGCGGCTAGGCGTCATGGCGCGGGGTTCCGAGGAGTTTATCGAGGACGAAGGCGACGAGGGCGAAGACGGCGATGAG
>CAMATG010000664.1 GCA_945860645.1 Candidatus Sulfopaludibacter sp. SbA3
GAGGCGGCCAGGAGTTGGAACTCCCGACCTAGCTCCGAGTTCGTATCGACCGGTTTGCCGGCGGTGAGGGCACGGCTGACGCCTTGATAGTCGTTCTGAATGCAGGCTAGAACCGGAAGGCCCAGAAGTTCCTCGATCTGGTCGACCGAGATGTTGGCCCGTTTTTGAGAGCGGTTCAGGATGAGCTGAATGCGATCTCCGAGATCGAGCTGGCGGAGGTACTGAAACCGTTCCCGAGCCAGATGCAGCGAGGCAATCTCCGGGGTGGTTACCAGATAGACACGCTTGGATTCCTGCATGATCTCCAGCGAGTACTTTTCCATATTGCCCGACAGATCGATACAGACAGCGCGGTAATTCCGTCGCGCGAAAGCGACCATGCTGCGGATCTGAGCGCCATCGATCCGGTATCCGGGGTTCAGCCGGCCGGAATGAAGGACATCCAGATGGCCCAGGGAGGCGACCAGTTGGGGCCACAACGTCTCGTCCAGCTTGAATGCATTTTCCGCGGCATCGACAATGGAGTAGTCGTTGTCGAGCTTGAGCATGAAGCGTTGCATGCCGCTGTTCAGATCGAGGTCCATCAGCAGGGTTTTGGTTTCCGGCTGACGGGAGCAGGCCCAGGCGGCGTTCATGGCAACCGTGGAGGCGCCAACACCTGGCTTGGCGGGAAGAAACGAATAGATGTATTCCGACTCAAAGGGCCGCAGCGGATTCCGGTCGAGGTTTTCCTTAACCCGGTTCAGCGTTTCCATGGTGTCGCGCATCTGGAAGGGAGACCCGAGATACTCTCGGATGCCCACCCGCATGAGGGCGATCAGCGATTGCGGATCGGCGTCGCGCCCGAACGTCACGACCTGCATACCCGGAACAATGCCTTCAATTTGACTAGCCGTTTCGAAGGCGGCATCCATGTCCTGCAGGCTGAGAAAGACCACTTGCGGCGAGTGCGCGCGCAGAGTCCGCCCAAGATCGATGGCGTTGGGATAGCGATCAACCCAGCGAACGATGCCCAACGAACTGACCTGCGAAAGCAACTCCTGGAGTTCTTCCGCCAAACCCTCATCGGGACTAATTATGATTCCTCGCAACATCCGTTCTCCCTGTTCTGTCTCCCCGCACCGGGTGATTCCCACGCGCGGTCTGGAGCCCCAGACAAGCTAGAGCCAACCTCAAAAAAGCGTTTCCATTCAGATCCCAGCCGCCGAAGCATTGGAGGATAGGAACGTACCTGCTCTACGCTTGTTCTATCGGCAGGACGCGGCTGGAACTTTAGAGGTATTCCCGAGAAGAGGCCGAAAATCGTTTCCTACGAAGGGCCTGATTGTCTTAAGATGGACTCTCCATGCCGAACCAGGAAACCTTCTCCATCCAGTGCCCATGTTGCCAGGCGGAGCTGTTGATAGATGTCGGAACACGGTCGATCCTGCATCACAAGTTGGCCGAGGCACCGGCACCCATAACGGATCTAGCCGCGGAAGTGCGGAAGCTGCGAGGCGCCGGGGCGGAGCGGGAACAGGCCTTTCAACGATCACTCGAAGCGGAACGGACACGCGAACAGCGCATGGATCGAAAGTTCGACGAGCTGTTGCGACTCGCCAAGGAATCGACCGCCGGCAAGCCCGTCAAAGATATCGATCTGTAGCGGGATCGGTTCAGGCGGCCTGCTCGAGGGTCGCGGCGTCGGTCCAGAGTGACTCGGCCTCTTCCGGCCGTCCGGCGGCGAGCAGGAGATGGCCTAAGTTGATGTGTGCGTCCGCGAACGGCACCCCGGCGGTGATAACGCGACGATAGAGGCGCTCGGCGAGATCGAACTTACCGGACTCATGCAGGGCGACGGCGAGGTTGTAAACCACCTCCGGCGAGACGGCGCCGGACTGCGGACTGGCGGCTTCGACGAAATGCACGGCGCGATCAGAGTTACCGACGGCTAGCGCCGCGCGGGCGAGGGGTTCGGCGGAGACGTGGCTGAGCAGAACCGTGTGGGCCTTTTCCAGACACTTCAGGGCCTTCGCCGCCTCCCCGGACTCGAGGAGCGCGCAACCTAGATTCCATTCGGCCTCGGGCCATTCCCGGCGCAATCGCAGCGCTTCGGAGAAGCCGCGAACCGCATCGGCCGGGAGCGTTTCGAGCATGGCGGCCAGTCCGCTGGCAAACCAGCCCTCGGCTGAGTTCCGATTCCTGTCCAGCAGTGCTTTGGAGGCGATGCGACAGACATCGGCTTTCCCGGCGACAGCGGCAACACGGGCGACGTTCCAGGACGCGGCATCAGAATCGGGCGCCTGGCTGGCGGCCTTCCGATAGGCGGCCAAGGCTTCCCCGGATTGTCCGGCTTCCTCGAACAGCACCCCGCGGAGCAGTAGCCCGGCCGGGTGATTCGGACGGGCGGCCAACAGTGCGGTGAGATGCTGAGAGGCCTCCTCCCCTCGGCCGGTCCGCCAAAGGGCGTAGGCGCGGACGTAGGCCCAGTCTTCCGGAAGCGGGTCGGACTCGGCGAACTGGGCGAGGTGGACGGCGGCCGGTTCCCACTCACCGGCGACGATGGCCGAGTAGGCCTGCGCCTCGGCCGCCTGCCGGGTCCCGGGACGAACTTTGGCCAGGTTGTCGGAGATTCGCGTCAAAGCGGCCTGATCTTTCCTGGCGACGGCGAGAGCCAGTAGGTTGGTCAGCAGCTCCGCCGAGGGGTCCCCGGCGGCCAGGAACCGTTCGTAGATCAGCGAGGCGTCATCGAAGCGGCGCAGCATCTGCAGGGCGACGGCCCGCCCAAACTGGGCAGGCTCGCTGTCGGGTTCGGTATCGATATAGCGGTCGAAGGCGGTGATGGCCTCTTCGGCCTTCCGCTGATGGAGGCAGCACAAACCGAGCCCGAGAGAGGATTCCTTCCGCTCCGGATCGAGGCTGACGGCGCGGCGGAACATCTCGGCGGCTTCGTTCCAGCGGGAGAGTTTCTCATGGCAAACACCCGCATTAAAGGCCGCGATGGCGTTTTCGGGATCCAACTGGACCAACTGTTGATAGACAGCGGCGGCGTCCTCGAATTGACGGGCTTCGAAGTGGATCTGGCCAAGGAACAGGAACGATTCCGGCTGCCGTTCCCCAGAGTCAATGGCGGTGCGGAGTTCGACGGCGGCGTCCGGAGTGCGCCCCTCCATGTGCAGCGTCATGGCGCGGACAAGCCCCGGCGACGAGGCGGCGCGCATGCGCATCGTCCCCATGGCGCCTTCGGCCTTCATCAGCGCCTGCAAGGGCGCGTCATCGATAAACCATAACCAGCGATCGTCCTGATTGCTCATGCGAACCCCTTAGTAGCTGACCTTTACGGTCCGAATGACCGCGCGTTCACCGCTCTCATTGGAGAATCCAACGGTGCCTTCGGCGATCTGATTGTCGATCCAGACATCAACGGGACGGCCGTTGACCTGGGTAGAAAAATTCTGCCCGCGAACATCGAGGCGAATGCGGACCGGCTGACCGGCAACAATTGGTTCGGCGATGGACACCAGGCGGTGCGGCTGTTCTTCGCCATTGACCACGGCGAACTTCACGAGTTGCACCGAGGATCCGACGCCGTTGCCGGTATGCTCCAGTTTCAGGCAGTAATAATTGCGCGGGTCTTTCATCCGGAACACCCAGCCCATGGCCCGTTGCTCCACGTGCCCGGTGAATTCAAAGACGTAGTTGCGTTTGGTGCGGCCGGGCTTGTAAAGGCTGATGACTCTGCGACGGGCGATTCCGGCGGTGTCTCCGCTGGAATCTGTCTCCCAACTGTCGGCCCCCATGGTGGCGCCGGCCTGGGCGATGGAGGGGGTTTTGGCAGGTTTTGTACTGCGATTGTAAGCGGGCACGGCCCAGGCAGCGATCGCCACGCCGAGCAGAACCACCACCCCGGCAGCCTTTTGCCAACTCGGCATCCGGCTGAAGAAACCGTCCGAATCCGGCTCCACATCCGCCTTCCCGCCAAAGGACGGGGCGGCGTAGGAGGCCGGAACCGCCGGTGCGGCGGGGGCTTGATCCCTGCGGGGCTCGGGCTTCGCCACCAGTTCAAGCTTCTTTTCCGGCTGGA
>CAMATG010000665.1 GCA_945860645.1 Candidatus Sulfopaludibacter sp. SbA3
GCGCATAACTCTCCCGCCGGTTCAGCTGAAACGCCTCCTCCACCTCCGGCCGCCCCAATACCCGCACATCATCGGCCGACAACCCCCGCTTCACATCCGCGAAATAGCTCTCCCAGTGATTCGTCAGCCGGTCCCGATGCGTCTCTTCAATCCGCAAAAATGTCGACTGCCGGAAATTCGCCAGCTTCGCCGACAACAAAACATGCCACGTTTCCTGTGAAAACCGCCGCCAATTGGAAATCAAATGCGGCAGTCCCAAACTCCCCGCCAGCGCAATCGCCCGCAACCCCGGTAACTGCCCGCAAGCCAACGCATACGTCGCCCCCGCCGAAAACCCCAGTATCGAAAACGGCGCCCCCTCACCCAACAGATGCGCCGTCAACGAACGAACATCGCGCGCCCAGTCCGTCACTGTCCGGTTCCGTAATGGCGTCGAGAGCCCCATCCCCGGCCGGTCTGGCGAAATCATGCGCACCCGTAGCCGTTCCAATAGCGCCTCATCGGCCGCCATCCACTCCATTCGCGACCCCTGAAATCCATGGAAATACAACACAGGCGTCCCGTCCCGCGGCCCCCGGTCCATGTAGGCCAGCGTGCGCCCATCGGGCAGCGTCATCTTCCCAAATCGCGGATCGCTCTCCCCCGGCGCCGCCCGGAACCCAGGGATCTCCGCCATCAACCCCGCCACCGCCGCCCGCAGCCGTTCGGTGTCCTGCTTCGGGTCCCCCGTTGGCAACAAGGGCGCCCCAATCCGCACCCGCATCCGAAACGGCGGCTCGCTATTTTCCGCCCCCTCCATCGCCGCAAAAATCACCGTCTCCGGCGACCAGTCCAACCGCAATCCGCCAATCGCCGCCGGCACCACCGGCACCCCACCCTTCATCGCCGCCACCATCGCCCCCGTGCTCCAGTTCTGCAACTGCCGCACCGGATCCGCCACCGCTCGCCCCGCCGGAAAAATCATTACCGCGTGCCGCCCGCCCTCCCGCAAATAGGCGGCAATCGTATCGGAAACCCCCTGCCGTTTCCCCAACGCCGGGTCGGCCACCAGCAGCGCAATGCCGTAGTGGTGCAGCACCCACCGTTCCGCCCGCACCATCCAGTTCCGGCTGTCAGCAGTAATCACAATCCGCGGCACGCACCCCACCCGAGTCGCCAGTAAATGGCCCAAAATAAACCCATCCACCCCGGACTTATACGAATGATTCGCCGCCAGCACAAACGACCCCGCCGGCAGGTGTTCCAACCCCTCCACCTCAATCCACCGCAGCACATACTTGGCAAACAAAACCTGCATCAATCGAATCGGCCAACCCTGCGCCTGAATGACCTCCGGCGCTCCGGCCAACTCCCGCTTTAAAAACAGGTGCATCGGCACCGCCACCGCCGCAAACCCCAGCGCCGCATACCCCGTCCGCCGCGCCAATTTCCCCCAAAAACTCCTGCCCGTTCTGGTCTTCATACACCCCCAGCCGTCCACACTATCATAGGCATTGGGCTTGCCTTCCGAAGCCCGAAGGGCGAAGGAGGGTCACCACGGATTTGTTTGATGCGATACGTTCAGCGCCAGGACGTCGCCAACCTCTCCTGGCAACAAATCCCTCCCCATCTCTGGCCGCTCAGCGTAATCCCCCGAATGTGTCGTGCGAACTTGCCCCACGACCGGCTTCGCCACCAACTCCTCAGCCTCCGCCTCACCGGCTAATGCAACATCCACAGGCTCGCCGAAATCGCCAGGATCGGGAACTAGCCCTCACCGAGGCGCTCCTGGCCCAACCCAGCCTGCCACGCCAAGTAAAGCGCCTGCTTCCAGAGGCATCGGCCAAAAAGCAAAACGCCACCCCACCCGTCTACTTGTCAACGCCCGAACTCGGCACGCCGCGCCCCTGAAACCACCGCTGAACTTGCGGCCCGCGTGGGCTGGCGCGATCAGGACCGCACCCTCGTCGCCACCCGCGATGACGAAACCACGCTCATCGTGCTGTGGCAAATCACCACCAGATAGCCACTACTCAATCCACGAAATCGTCGCATCCCCCGCCGCCGCCGCGCGCCTATAAAACTCCCGCAGCCGCGTGAAATCCCGGCCCAGCTCCTTCTTCCACGTCCCGTCCGATGCCCACCCGCCCGGGTAAATCTTCAACTCCTCCATCTTCAACCCGTCGTACTGTCGCATCAGTTCCGCGTCACTCAGCGCCGCCAGCGCCTCCCCGATCTCCCGCACCTGCGCCGGATCATTCACCTTCGCCGGCCCATATCCGGCCAGATCCCCCCCCATCTCCGTCCCCCCCAACACAGCGTGCTGCAAGGGCGGCGTGCCCTCCCACGGATCCCGGGCGATCAGGTAATGCAGCCCATGCCAGGACTTGTTCAACGTAAGAATCTCACCCCGAGGCGCCCGTACCTTCGGCAACGGCTCCGGCTGCGCAATAGCCGTCCCGGTCAATCGCAACAGCATCCGCAACAGCCATGGGAACTGACCATCCGCCGAACCCATCCCCGTCGCCGCAAGGAGAAAATTCTCATCCGTCCGAACTCTCTCCATCTCGTCAGCGGTAATCCGCCGCAACTTCCCAATCATCGACATAGGTATGGTGTTCTCGACCAACTATCGGCCGCCCCAACGCCAGACTTTACGTCCTCAGATAAAAAACCGAAACCGGCACCCGGAAATACTCCGCCAATCGCCGGGCATGAAGCTTGCTAATCTCCCGCTTACCGTTCAATACATCGGAGGCAACGCTGCTCAATCCAAACACCCCCAGCAGATCGCGCTGCCGTAACCCCCGGTCTTCCATCAGCGATCGCAACGCCTCCAACGGCAACGCCGAACCAAGGTCGTAGCGCGCCTCAAACTGCCGGATCAGCATCGTCAACAACTCGGCCAGACTCTCCTGCTCCGGCGTCAGCGACGGAAGTTCGTCCAACTGTTCCAGAACCGCCAGGAGTCGCTCGTTCTCCTCGTCGGTCTCAATCACCCGCGGGAGTGCCTCCTGGAACAGTTGCCCATAAGAAACAGAGTCAATTACAGCCATTTCTTCCAACTCCCCTTGTCGTAATTCGGCGTGCGAGAGGAAGTCCTTGACATCCACGCGCTGTCCAGCAAACTCCATCCGAACGATCAGCTGGTACCGGTTTCCTCGCATATTGAAAATCGCCAATTTGCCAATCAGATCGGTGGCTGGAAATGTCCGGAAAAGCTCATCTAACGATGTCCAACTTGCCGCGGAAACCGTAATAAGCCAGACATGAAGTGCCGTGCGCATCCGCATACTTGGCCGCGCGAAGCCACAGTCCGCGCTTGCTGATTACCCGCACAAAGGTAGGCTAGCCGAACGGTAGGTCGAATACAAGCAAAATGCTAGCATGCCTCCTGTCTCGTTCGATCCCCCCAACGCCACCCCATCAACCGGCAATTGACGACCCCTCACCCTCCGGCATATCGTAATACCAGTTTCATGCGAAGTGTTCTCCGCAACCTGCTGACCGCCATTGCCACGCTCACCGCGGCCATCCCCGCGTTAGCCGAACAGCGGTATCTCCTCGCCGCCGAAAATCAGGTAATCGAAATCAACCGCGCCGGGCGCGTGACAAGCGTCCTCAAACACCCCGGTCATCGCAACATCTGGGAGGCCTGGCGCCTTCCCGATGGCGGCATCTTCTACGTGCACCGCGACGGCATGGCGCTCTTCGACAAGCACAACCGCCTCGTCATGGAGCATGCGGCGCTGCGAAACGGAAAGGACGTCGAAGCCCCGGGCGGCGCGGTACTGGACGGCGGCCAGCGGTTCGCCATGTTGGATAGCGTCGCCGCCGAAATCCGCGTCGTCGACCGAAAAGGAGCCGTTGTCAGCCGCACCCCAATTCCCGATCTGCGCCCCGATCCCGTCCATTCCCGCTACCGCATGATTCGCTACTCCGAGCGCGGCAACGCCTTCTGGATTGTGCAGTATGCCCGAAAAACACTACTCGAAATCGAATCCGGCACCGGCAAAATCCTCACCAACATCGCCCTCGATCCGCACCTGACCAAAACCCCGTCAGCCCCCCACCTCGCCTTTG
>CAMATG010000666.1 GCA_945860645.1 Candidatus Sulfopaludibacter sp. SbA3
GCGGCTGGCGGCGGAGCGTCATTTGCACGCGTTCCTGACGGCGAAGCTGCGGAAGTACGCGGGGGACAGGAACTCGCCGACGAACCATGCGACGTCGGGATTGAGTCCGTATCTGCATTTTGGGCAGATCAGTTCACTGGAGATGGCGCTGGCGGCGGAGGGGTATGCCGAGGAGCATAAGTTGATCGCCACGGAGTTTCTGGAAGAGCTGATTGTACGGCGGGAGTTGGCGTTCAATTTTACGAAGTATTGTGACCAGTTCAGCACGCTGGCGGCGCTGCCGGAGTGGGTACAGGTGACGATGGCCAAGCACGCCGAGGATCGCCGGGAGCACTTATACGCGCCGGAGCAGTTCGAATGGGCGCGCACGCACGATCCATTGTGGAACGCGTGCCAGAAAGAGATGCTGCTACGCGGGAAGATACACGGGTACTACCGGATGTATTGGGGCAAGAAGATCATGGAGTGGTCACCTTCGTTGCAGCAGGCGCAGGACACGATGCTGCATATTCACGACCGGTATGCGTTGGATGGGCGCGACCCGAACACGTATACGAGCGTGCTGTGGTGTTTCGGGCTGCACGACCGGCCGTGGGGGGAGCGGGCAATTTTCGGGACCATTCGCTACATGGGGTATGACGGGATGAAGCGGAAGACGGATGTGCCGGGGTACATCCGCGAGATTGAGCACTTGGAACGGACGGGCATTGATCCGTTCCGGATTCCGTAGAGGACATGATGCATATTGCGATTTCGGGGGCGACTGGTTTTGTGGGGCGGCGGTTGGCGGGAGAGCTGACGGCGGAAGGCCATTCGATTTTGAAGTTGGGCCGGGGCGCGAATGGCGCGGGACAGCGGCGTTGGGACCCGGTGGCGGGGGAGCCAGATTTGCAGATCGCGCCGCCGTTGGACGCGATTGTGCATTTGGCGGGGGAGCCAGTGTCGCAGCGTTGGAATGACGATGTGAAGCGGCGGATTCGGGATTCGCGGGTGTTGGGAACGCGGAACCTGGTGGGGGCGATTGGCAAGTTGGCGGTGAAGCCGCGGGTGTTGGTGAGCGCGTCGGCCGTGGGATTGTATGGGGAGCGCGGGGACCAGATTCTGGACGAGCGGGCGGCGCCGGCTTCGGGATTCCTGGCCGATGTTTGCCGGGAGTGGGAGGAGGAGGCGGACAAGGCGGCGGCGTTCGGCGTGCGGGTGGTGAAGATCCGGATCGGGCTGGTGCTGGGGAAAGATGGCGGGGCGCTGGCGAAGATGCTGTTGCCGTTCCGGCTGGGGCTGGGGGCGAAGCTGGGGGACGGGAGCCAGTGGATGAGCTGGATTCATCTGGATGATTTGACGGGGATGATGCGGTACGCCCTTTCGCATGAGGCGGTGCATGGGGCGTGGAATGGCGTGGCACCGAACCCGGTGACGAACGCGGTGTTTACCCAGGAGTTGGCGGCGGCGGTGCACCGGCCGGCGTGGTTCGCGGCGCCGCGGTTCCTGATTGAGATGGGCGCAGGCGAGATGGCGCAGATTCTGTTTTTCTCGCAGCGGTGCGCGCCGGCGGCAGCTTTGGAGGCTGGATTCCGGTTTCGTTATCCGGAGCTGGGTGGAGCGCTGCGGGCTGTGGTAAGCTAGGAGAGTTATGGGTATCCCGAATGTCAAGCGTTTCCAGATCACGAGCCCGGACGGCAAAGACACCGCCACGATGATGGCCGTTGTGCCGAAGGGTACGGATTTGAACAGTTATTTGAAGGAAGCATCGACCCGCTTCGACTGGAAATCCTGGAACGAACAAAAAGCGTCCATGAACAAGGTTCGCGTCGGTCAGCAGAAACAGAAGAAGGCGAAGTAACTTCGCTGGCTTTCTCCAACGAGTCCGAAGAGCCCCGGTTTTACCGGGGCTCTTCCTGTTTGTGGGGATGGCGGGGTGGGGGTGCAGTTGTGCCCAGATTTCAGGCTGTCAATCGATGGTATTGCCATCGGGCAAGGACAGCACGGTTTTTGTCGGGGTCGTTCAATCGACACCCTTGATGGACTGGCTGCGCCTTCTTTTTCGCTATCGGGTAGTGACTTTCGACGTGATTGAGGGCCTTTCCGGAATGAGCGGGCGCGAGGTGAGTGTGGAAACCGGAATGGGCGGAGGCGATTGCGGCGACGGCTTTCAGCCGGGTGGCACCTATCTCGTGTTCGCCAGGCGCACGCCATCCGGTGGCTGGACGACGAATATCTGCATGAGAAATCGCCGGCTGATGGACGTGCCGACCGATCTGGTTTTCCTGCGCGACTGGATGCAGCGTGGTGCGCGGGGACACTCGTTGGCCGGGATGCTTAGCGAGACACCGGCGGCAGCAGCGGGGTATGCGCCGCCCATAGAGTTTACGAAAATCGTGGCTACCGGTGGAGGAAAGACGTTCATCGCCCGGACAAATTCGTGGGGCTGGTTTCAATTCGATGGACTGCCCGAGGCCGGTATCACGCTACGTATTGACCGGCCGGGGTGGCACATCCGGTGGCCAGCGGGCAAAATCGAGCTGCGGGGCAAGGACTGCCTGAACGTTGATATCGTGGCGAGCCCGGATTAAAGATCCATCTGTGTGCCGATTTCGACGACGTGGCGGTGGGGGAGGCCAAAGAAGCGGTCGGCGGCGACGGCGTTTTTCTGCAGAAACGAGAAGATGGTCTCGGCAACGGCGCCCATGTGGCCGCGTGAGGAGGCGACGAAGTTTTCGCGGCCGAGGTAGTAGGTGACGTCGCGGTCGCCGAAGGGGATATTGGACTCGCGAACAGCGGCTTCCAGGAAGGGAAGGACGTTGGGCTCTTCCATGAAGCCGAAGCGCACGACGATTCGGTGGAAGCCATCTTCCAGGTGAGTGACTTTGTAGCGGGTCTCGTCGGGGAGATAGGGTTCGCCGGCGATTTGGATGGTGAGCAGGATGACGGTTTGTTGGAGGGCGCGGCTGCGTTCGACGTGGTGGACGAGAACGGGGGGAAGCATGTCGGCACTGGAGGCCATGAAGACGGCGGTGCCGGGGACGCGCGCGGCGAGGCGGGCATCGACGCGTTCCTGGGCCGATTCTTTCGAAGGGAAGCGGAGGCGGTACTTGTAGGCGATGAGCGTGCGGCCGCGGTTCCAGAGCACCATGATGGTGAGGACGCCGGCCCCGATGAGGATCGGCACCCAACCGCCGTCGAAGAACTTGCCGAGGTTGGCGTAGAGGAAGGGGAGATCGAAGGCGAGGAAGAGCACCAGAAGCGGGAGGGCGCGGCTGAGGGCCCAGGACCAGGTTTGACGGACCACCAGGAAGTACATGACCGAGGTGATGGCCATGGTGCCGGTGACGGCGATGCCGTAAGCGGCGGCGAGGCGGGAGGAGGCGCCGAAGGCGATGACGAGGGCGATGCAGCCGATGCCGATGAAGTAGTTGACCTGGGGAATGTAGATTTGCCCTTCCATCTGGTGGGCGGTGTGCTGGACTTCGACGCGCGGGAAGAAGCCGAGTTGCATGGCCTGACGCGTGAGCGAGAAGGCGCCGGAGATGAGGGCCTGAGAGGCGATGATGGCGGCGAGGCTGGAGAGGACGACGAGGGCGTAAGTGGCCCAGCCGGCGGGCACCATGTCGAAGAAGGGATTGTCCATGGTGTGGGGGTCGCGGAGGGCGTGGGCGCCTTGGCCGAAGTAGGCCAGCAGCAAGGCGGGCATGACGAAGCCGAGCCAGACGGCGCGGATGGGCTTGATGCCGAAGTGGCCCATATCGGCATAGAGCGCTTCGCCGCCGGTGACGGCGAGGACGACGGAAGCCAGGATGTGCATGCCGGAAAAGCCGTGGCGGAGGAAGTACTCAACCGCGTGATGGGGCAGCACGGCGCCGAGGATTTCAGGGTTGTGGGAGATGTGATAAGCGCCGAGGCCGCCGAGGGTGGTGAACCACACGATCATCACGGGACCGAAGAGCTTGCCGACGGTGCCGGTGCCGCGGCTTTGAATGGCGAAGAGGCCGATCAGAATGACGCAACTGATGGGGACGACGGCGACGCCGAAGCGTGGGTCGGCCACGGCGAGCC
>CAMATG010000667.1 GCA_945860645.1 Candidatus Sulfopaludibacter sp. SbA3
CCAATGCCGAGGCCGAAGACCTCCTCGGAGAAGCCTAAGTCCTTCGCCATTCGTAGCTTGGCGAAGCCGACGTTGGCCCGGTCGAGATAGGCGACCAGGTAGAGCAGAATTGTGATGGGAAGTATGCGCCAGGCCACTTTTCGGCGTAGCTTGGCAATTTGCTCGGAGGATAACGTCATGGGTGTCAGACTTTTTTGTTCCGTGGGTCCCGGAGAATTGTCGTAGTTGTTAACCGTTGAAAATGCGCCTGCCAAAGTATACTCAAGTTTGTAATGACCGCTCTTTCCGACGAAGAGTTGGTGGCGAAGTATCAGGAACACGGTGGGCCTCCCCGCGGGACGCCCTTCGCCGACGAACTCTTTCAACGTCACTACTCCCGGGTTGCGTTGTGGTGCTACCGCGTGGCGGGCGACCGCGATGCGGCGACCGATCTTGCCCAGGAAGTCTTCACGAAGGCGTGGTCGCATTTAGGCCATTTTCGGGCGGATTCGAAGTTCTCCACGTGGCTCTACATGATTGCCCGGAATCACTGCTTCAACGCGTTACGCAGCCGGGAGCGGCAGGCCGAAGAAGGGGTGGATTCCGACGTGTTGGATTCGCTGGGCGTGCAGGCGGCCGGGTTCGATTCGGCGTTGGAACGGTCACAGTTGACCGGCGTCGCCCGGGAAATGATGGCGAAGGAATTGACCCCCGTCGAAGCGCAGGTAATGATGCTGCACTTTGGCGAGGATATGCCGCTGGCGGCGATCTCGCGGCTGTTGAAGATGGAAAACGCCAGCGGGGCCAAGGCATATGTGGTCAGCGCGAAACGGAAGTTAAAGGTAGCGGTCGACCGGTGGACGGCCCGCATGCAACGATCGCCGCAGGACGGGAGGTCTAGCCATGAGTAGCGAACGGGATATTCTCCACGCCGCCGCGTCGAAGGAATCCAACTGCCTGCCGGTGGCCGCGCTGGAACGGATGGCCGGGGGCACTGGGTCCGATGCGGAAAAGGCCCACGTAGCCTCTTGTGCTTACTGCCAGGGCGAAATCGCCATGCTGCTGTCGTTCCTGGCCGCTGAGCCGACCGCCGCCGAAGCGACCGCGGTCCGGCAGATTGAGAAACAGCTGAAGCAGGAGCCGGCCTGGCGTCCCACCGAAGTGGCGTCAAAACAGGCATGGTGGTTCGCCCGTCCCGTTTGGGGGTTGGGACTCGTCGCCGCTCTGGCTCTCATCTTTTTCGTCAATATTCCTTCCTCCTCGCCCGTGGCGCCGATCGACGACACCGTCCGCGGCGGGCAGATCGAGTCGATCAGTCCGACCGGCGATTTAACATCTATCCCTTCCCTATTGCAGTGGCGCGCCGTCCCGGGCGCTGCATCGTATGAAATTCGGCTCATGGATGTAGCCGAAGAAATCCTGTGGCAAACGTCGGCAACTGCTCCGTTGGTGCAACTGCCGGCCGAGGCCCAGGCGCTCATGACCGAGCGAAAGACGTTGACATGGAGGATACGCGCAATGGATGCAAATGGCGTCATCGTGGCTGCAAGCGCTGTGGAAACGTTTCGGGTAATCACAAGGTGACCTTGCCAAAAGGATTGCTCCTTCTGGTCGCGCTTTCGGCCGCCGCCCAGACAATTATCGAACCTCGTGTCGTTTCCGAGACCCTGCCCTCCGGTGGCTTGATACAAATCAAGCTGGATTTCACCTCGCCCCATCCGATCACCACGACCAGCTCGGATTTCAGCTTCGACTCGGCTTTTGAGAGCGTGGAAGGGGTCTCGATCCTTAGTCCATCCGGCGACGCCTACGGCGTGGGATACGCGAGGAATGCCCGCTTTCACGCCAACATCGTCTCGCCGCTCGCTTCCCTGGGTACCCAGTTGGACTACCCGTTCCTGATGGTCGCCGCCAAGATTCGCTCCGGCATCCCCGTCGGCACCGTGATTCCGATCAGTTTCGGCACCGCGACCTTCTTCAATGGCCCGGGCGGTGCCCCGTACTCCCTACCCGCCCCCAAGAATGGCGCGCTGACGATCGGCGGCAGCGCCTCCATTACTAATGTTGTGCCCGGAGGCGGGGTTCTGCCTGCGGGTACCACGGTTCGAATCCTGGGAACCGGGTTCAACGCGAGTACCCGAATTGATGTGAATGAGGTGAAAATCAGCAATTTTCGCTACGTTTCTTCCACGGAAATCGACTTCACAATGTCGGCATCCGGGGATCTGACCGGCACACGCTTCGTCCTTCGCGGGCAGAACAAAGACCCGGACGTTACCTATTTCTCATATCTCCGCGCCGTGTCGGTTGGCTCCAGTTCGCGCGCTTTGCTGAACGGCTGCCATCCGCTGTACCCCACCCAGTTCATTACCAGCGCGGGAATCGCCGTTCCGGCCACCGGCCTCAGCGGCTTTATTGGGATTGCGTTGCGAAATTCAAGTTTCGTCGCCTCGGATGTTCAGCTGGAACTCGTCTCTAGCGCCGGCGCCTCCTTGGGCAAAGTGAGCGTCAGCATTCCGAGTGGCGGCCAGTACCTGCGGACAGTCCAAGAATTATTTGGTCCGGCTCCGGCGGGTGCCGCGGTGAAAGTAGCGACCAGCGCGGCCATTCAGGTCCTTGGTTTGAATGGTGACGATACCACGGGCGCCGTTTCCGCGTTTCTACCCGGTCCCGCCCCGGCCGTCACCTCGGCCGCGCTGGCCGCCGCGCCTACGGCCCTGACCTTCGATGCCGTTTCCGGCGCCGCCGCGCCTGCCGCCAAAAGTGTGTCGATCACTGCCACCGGCGCCGCCGTCACTTTCGCCTCAACGTCCAACGCGGCCTGGCTCACCGCCACTCCCTCCGGCGGCAGCACCCCCGGCGCCGTCAGTGTGTCCGTCAACCCGGCCGGCCTCGCCGCGGGCGCCTATTCAGGGACACTCACGTTCACGGCCACCGGCGCTTCCGCCGTTACCGTCCCGGTGACGCTCATCATCGCTCCGGCCTCGCAGTTGTCTGTGGGACCCGCAGCGCTCGCGTTCACCTCCGTTGCCGGCGCCGCCGCGCCGCCGTCGAAGCCGCTCAGCGTCTCCACCATCGGCGCGGCCCTGTCGTTTACCGCGGCAACCAATGCGGCCTGGCTTTCCGCCTCGCCCGCCAGCGGGACCACTCCCGCCACCGTCACCGTATCGGTAAATCCCGCGGGGCTCGCCGCCGGTGTCTATTCCGGTCAGATCAACCTCACCGCGCCAGGGGCCAGCCCACAGACGGTGGCCGTCACCTTCACTGTGACCGCAGTCCCTGTGCTGACGCTTTCCCCGGCCAGCCTCACCTTTACGGCCGCCGGCACCCAATCGGTCGCTCTCGGCAGCACGGGCGCGGCGTTGCCGTACACCACGTCCTCGAACGCCGCCTGGCTAACGGCACTGCCGGCCGCGGGAACCACCCCCGGCACGTCGTCGATATCGGTCAATCCCACGGGGCTCGCTCCCGGTAATTACGCAGGCGTTGTCACCGTCACCCCAACCGGCGCGGCCGCGCAAACCGTTGCCGTCACGCTGAATCTGGCGCCCCCGGCACAGCTGTCGCTTTCGCCCTCGGCGCTGGTGTTCGACGGTGTCGCCGGCGCCGCCTCTCCGGCGTCGAAGTCCATCGCCGTTGCCAGCACCGCGTCCGCCCTTGCCTACTCGGTCACCTCCAGTGCGGCCTGGCTTTCCGCGTCCCCGGCCGCTGGAGCCACGCCGGCGAACGCAGTCGTCACGGCGAACACGACGGGCTTGGCGGTCGGGACCTATTCCGGCACGCTGACCTTCACGCCGCCCGCTGGCTCCACCACCCAAACCGTCGCGGTCACTCTAAACGTCACCCCGGCGCCGCAGTTGGCGGTGACGCCGGCAGCATTGACATTCGACGCGCAAACCGGTGGCGCCGCGCCTGCCGCCAAGTCCTTGAACATCGCCAGCCCGGGCACGCCGTTGAACTTCGCCGTATCCACGAACGCGGCGTGGCTCTCGGCCTCCCCGTCCACGGGCGCCACGCCATCGCCTGTCTCTGTTTCGGTGTACCCGGCCGGGTTGGCCGTCGGCTCCAA
>CAMATG010000668.1 GCA_945860645.1 Candidatus Sulfopaludibacter sp. SbA3
CCGGGTTGGTCACCGGATGGGAAGCGATTGGCCTACACGGTGGACGGGGAAGAGATCCGCGTCCGGACGATGGCCGATGGCAGTGAGAAGACCATTTATACGGGTAAGTTCGGGCGGCAGGGGTTGAACATGGCGTGGTCGCCGGATGGGGAGTGGCTGGCGGCGCTGCTGCCGGGGGTGAAGAATTTTCGGAACGTTTGGCTGCTGAAGAGTGACGGATCGGCCAAGGAGCAGGTGAGCTGGGTGCCGAACACGTTCGGCGGGGATGTGACGTGGACGCCGGACGGGGCGTCGATTCTGTTTGCGACGGGTCAGAGAACGGAGACGCGGCGGGTGGTGGTGGTGGATCTGAAGCCACGAGCGCCGGAGTTCCGGGAGGACTCGTTCCGTCAGTTATTCGAGAAGCCGGCGGCGGAGAAGAAAGTAATTCCGAAAACGGAGTTAGTGAAGGACGGATTGCGGGACCGGCTGCGGTATCTGCAGTTAGGCATGGATGCGGGGGACCTGGCAGTAAGTCCGGATGGAAAGACATTGCTCTATGTGGGGTCGGTGGCGGATCAGGATAACTTGTACACTTTTTCACTGGACCGCGCGGCGCGTGAACGGCCGACGCCGCGTCAGATCACCTCCACTGCGACGCCGAAGAGTTCGCCTTTCTTCAGCGCGGACGGGAAGACAGTTACTTACTTGGAGGCGGGGCGAGTTACGGCGATTGACCTTCTGGCGCGGGTGCCGCGGCCGATTGCGGTGACGGCGGAGGTGGTTGAGCAGTTTGATGAGACGAAGATGGCGGTGTTCCGGCAGGCCTGGATGCGGATGCGCGACTCCTTTTACGACCCGCAGTTTCACGGTGCGGATTGGACGGGGGAGGTGAAGCGGGCGTACGGGGAGGCGGTGGCCGGGACGCGTACCGCCGATGAGATGCGGAGAGTACTGAACCTGATGGTGGGTGAGTTGAACGCCTCGCATCTCGGCGTGAGCGGGCCGGCGGGACCGCCGGCGGCGGTATTTGGGCACCTGGGAATCGATTGGGAGGAGCAGGGCGGAAGGCTGGTGGTATCGGCGATTTTGCCGCGAGGGCCGGTGGCGTTGGCCGGAGGTGTATCCGTTGGGGATGGCATCGCGACGGTCAATGGGACGGCGCTGGGCGGGCAGGTGGGTCTGCCGTCTTTATTGGAACGGCAGACGGGGAAGGAAGTGACATTGGGACTGGCGAATGGGAAGACGGTTCGTGTGTCGCCGATTTCGCTGCAAGCCGAGAAGGCATTGCGGTATAACTACTGGGTCCAGCAGCGGAGGGAGTTAGTAAGTCAATACAGTAAAGGCCGATTGGGTTACGTCCATATGTATGATATGGGCGATGAGTCATTGGCAGGTCTGATTCGGGATCTTGACGCCGAGACGCAGGGCAAGGATGGCGTTGTGGTCGATGTGCGGAATAACAATGGCGGGTATGTGAATGCGTATGCGTTGGATATTCTAACGCGGCGGAACTACTTGAACATGCAGCCACGGGGACTGGAGGCGGGACCGGCGCGGGCGGCGTTGGGGCAGCGGGCGATTGAGAAGCCGACGGTGTTGGTGACCAATCAGCATTCGCTGAGCGATGCGGAGGATTTCAGCGAGGGCTACCGGGCGCTGGGGTTGGGGAAGATTGTCGGGGAGCCGACGGCTGGGTGGATTATTTACACGAGCAATCTGCCGTTGCTGGACGGGTCGTCGATTCGAGTGCCGTCGACGCGGATCACGACGGCCAAGGGCGAGAATATGGAGTTGAATCCGCGACCGGTGGACGTGCCGGTGGCGCGGCCGATGGGGGAGAGTTATCTTGGGGTCGATTCGCAGTTGGCGGCGGCGGTGAAGACGCTGCTGGGGCAGTTGTAGGTCTAGGTTGAGTTCTATCGGCGATGTCGGGGAAGTCCAGGGGGAATCCGGGCGGGAGGGAGGGAGTTCGCCATGGGCAAGGCAGGGGATCTCCGTGATCTGGGAGTTCCCCGGTAGCCCGGCTCCCGGGGGAATCCGGGGCGAGTTGGCGGGGAATTTTAGGGGAGGCGGCGGAAATGGCGGTGATTTGGGGGCTTCGCTGACATCCCAGTTCCCGGGGGAATCCGAGTGGAGTGGAGGGCGTTTGCGATGAGCGGGGTCAGAACATTCCGTGATCTGGGAGTTCCCCGGTAGCCAGGCTCCAGGGAGAATCTGGGGCGGGGAGTGGGGCGGTTGGGACGGACGGGATCGGGGATGTCCGCGATATGGGGTTTTCCTGGTTACCCGGTACCAGGGGGAATCTGGGGGAAAAGGAAAGGCCCGCGCTGTTGGGGGCGCGGGCCAGAACGCAGTTGTGTAACGCCGAGGGATTAGCGTCGCTTTTTGCGCATAGCGACACATCGTTCCCGGTCAGAACACGTGAACATCCTAATCAACCGAACAAAGCTCGATTTATTCCTCCGAGATGCTCAGACTGCGGGTTTCTAGAGGGTTATCGGCGGATTACGGACGGAACTTTAGAGCGACAGGAGCCGCTCGATCATTTTTTTCATGGCCTGGCCGCGGTGGCTTACCAGGAGTTTTTGCTCGGCGGAGGCTTCGCCGAATGTGGTTCCGAAGGGGGGGTAGAAGAACAACGGGTCGTAGCCGAAGCCGTTGGGGCCGCGGGGCGCGTCGATGATCTCTCCCTCGACAAAGTCTTCGAAGCCGAACAGCGTCTGGCGTCGGCTAGCCACGGCGATGGCGCAGATGAAACGGGCTGTGCGGTTGGGTTCGTTTTTCAGGGCGTCGAGGAGTTTGGCGTTGTTGGCGGGGTCGGTTGCGGCTTCGCCGGCGTAGCGGGCGGAGTAGATGCCGGGGGCGCCGTTCAAGGCGTCGACAGCCAAGCCGGAGTCGTCGGCGAAGACCATGCCGTCGACGAACTGGCTGTAGTATTCGGCCTTGAGCGCAGCATTGGCGGAGAACGTCGCGGCGGTTTCCTCGGGCGGCTCGATTTCCTTCAGACCGGGGACGGGGAGGACTTCGAGTTTTCCGGCGCCGTAGTGGGCGGCGATCAGATTGAACTCGCGGAGTTTGCCCGGGTTCGTTGTGGCGCAGTAGACGATCACGACGGGAGGGTGACGAATCGCTTTTGAAGAGTGATTAACTCGCTGACGCCCTGGCGGCCGAGTTTGAGGAGAGTCGCCAGTTGGTCGTCGTCGAACTCTTTGTGTTCGGCGGTGGCTTGGAGTTCGACGAACTTGCCGGCGCCGGTCATGACGATGTTCATGTCGACTTCGGCGGCGGAATCCTCTTCGTAACAGAGATCTAGGAGGCCTTCGCCGTTAAGGATGCCGACGCTGGTAGCGGCGACGTAGTCGCGAATGGGGTTGGAGGTTAGCACTCGGCCTTGGACGAGTTTTCCGATGGCCAGGCCGAGGGCGATGAAGGCTCCGGTGATGGCGGTGGTGCGGGTGCCGCCGTCGGCCTGGAGAACGTCGCAATCGAGAACGATGGAGCGTTCGCCGAGCACTTTGAGGTCGACGACACCGCGGAGGGCGCGTCCGATGAGGCGTTGGATCTCCATAGTGCGGCCGGATTCGCGCCCCTTCTTCACTTCGCGGGTGGTGCGGGAGGAAGTGGCGCGGGGGAGCATGGCGTATTCGGCCGTTACCCAGCCTTGGCCGGAGCCGCGGAGGAAATGGGGGACCGTGTCCTCAACCGTGGCCGCGCAGAGGACGCGGGTGTGGCCGACGCTGATGAGGACTGAGCCTTCGGCGGTCAAAAGATAATCGGGTTCTACCGTAATGGGGCGCAGTTGCGCCGGTTGTCTGCCATCGACACGCATGTGAATTCCTTACCCTATTTGGCCGATTTGAGCATGGCTGAGAAGATCCAGCCAACCGCGAGGATCGCGCCAATCACTAACAAAAGACAGGGGATAGCCCCTTTTGCATCCCGCGCGTAGTCGGGTTTTTTCGGCTCCGGAGCCTTCAATGATTTCGGGGCCGATCTCAGCTTCGACATAAATTCCGCAAGTCCTGTTCTACCATGGGAAGCGCATGCGGATTTCACGGAGAG
>CAMATG010000669.1 GCA_945860645.1 Candidatus Sulfopaludibacter sp. SbA3
GGAGGGGAAGACGTAGGCGCCGGTGTTGTTGGAAGTGGTGGACTGGGCGGCGGTGGTGGCGGTGTTGGTGAGGGTGATTTGGGCGGCGGGGATGGGGCTGTTGGAGGGGTCCGTGATGGTGCCGGCGAGGCGGGCGGTGAAGGTCTGGGCGGAGAGGGCGAGGGCGAGGGCGGGCAGGAGCTTCCACATATTTTCATCGTATCGAAGGAAGTGATAGGGTATTCACTGCATGACACGGCGAACACTACTTGGGACGGCGGCGGGCGCGGCTTTAGCGGCGCAGCCGAAGCGGATGCGATTTCTGGGAACGGCGGGGCCAGGATTGACGGCGCGGGCGCGGGCGATGGGGAAGAGTTGGGACATCGTCGAATATGCCCATGAAAAGGGGCTGGGGAATGCGCATACGACGTTGCCGGCGGACATGGACCCGTTGAAGATCAAGAAGCTGCGGGACCAGGTTGAGAAGTATGACATGCGGCTGGTGGTGCTGGTGCGGACTCCGCGGGTGGAGGCGGATCTAGCGAAGTATGAAGCTTCCGTGAAGGCGTGCGCGGAGATGGGCGGGCGCGTGGAGTGCGTGCATGATCCGTTCAGCGGGCGGCGGTATGAGCAGTTCAAGAGCGCCGCGGAGTTTCATGCGTTCGATGCGGCTTGCAAGGCTGGGGTGCGGTTGGCGGAGCCGATTCTGCGGAAGTACAAGATGCGGCTGGCGATTGAGAATCACAAGGGCTGGCGGTCGGATGAGCTGGCGGCGTGGGTGAAGTCGACGGGGAGTGAGTATGTGGGCGTTTGCCTGGATCTGGTGAATAACGTTTCGCTTATCGAGACGCCGCAGCAGACGATGGACACGCTGGCGCCGTATACGATTTACGTAAGCTTCAAGGACATTGGCGTGGACTTTTATTCCGACGGGATTTTGCTGTCGGAGGTGGGGTTTGGCGATGGATTACTGGACCTGGCTGGGATTGTGGCGCGGTTCCAGAAGAGAGATCCGAAGATGCTATTCCAGTTGGAAATGCTGACGCGGGATCCGTTGAAGGTGCCGATCTTTACGGAGCAGTATTGGAAAGTTTACGACGAGAAGAGCCCGGTGCCGCCGCGGGATCTGGCGATGTTGGTGGCGTGGGTCAGGAACAATCCGCCGAAGGTGCCGCTGCCGAAGACGGCAGGGTTATCGCCGCAGGGCGTGTTGGCGTTGGAAGACAAGTTGAACCAACAGAGTATTGATTACGCGCGGGCGTATTTGCCGTCGCTGGCCTGACGTTCGGTGGCGAGGAGAGCGGCTTTGGTGGAGAGGCCCCAACGATAGCCGCCTAGTTCACCGGAGGCGCGAATGACGCGGTGGCACGGGATGGCGAGGGCGACCGGGTTGCGGCCGCAGGCGTTGGCGACGGCGCGTGTGGCTGAGGGTTTGCCGATGGCGGTGGCGACTTCGGCGTAGCTGCGGGTTTCGCCGGCGGGGATGGTGCGGAGGTAGGTCCAGACGAGGGTTTCGAAGGCCGTGGCGCGAATGTTGAGGGGGAGACTGGGCATGTTGGCGCCGGTGGTGATGGTGTTGAGAATGGCTTCGTGCCACTGGCGGAGGGCGGGGGTGTCGGCGTTGGCTTCGGTGCGGGTAGCGTTGGGGAATTCGGCTTCGAGGCGCTCTTCGAGGGCCTGCTTTGAATTGCCGAATTCGAGGAAGCAGAGGCCGTGGTCGGTGGCGGCGAGGGCGATGGGGCCGAGGGGCGTGTCGAGCGACACCCAGGAGATTTCGAGGCCTTCGCCGCGGGCGCGGTATTGGGCTGGGGTCATGCCGAGGTTGGCGGTGGATTGTTCGTAGAGGCGGGAGGAGGACGAGTAGCCGGCGTTGTACATGGCGGTGGTGACGGAGTCGGATTGGCGGAGTTCGGATTTCAGACTGTCGAGGCGGCACTTGCGTTGGAACTGTTTTGGGGTGACGCCGAAGGCGGCTTTGAATTTGCGTTGGAGGTGGAAGGGGCTGTAGCCGGTGAGGCGGCTCATTTCGTTGAGGGAGATGGTGGCATCGGCGTGGGTTTTGAGGTGATCGGAGAGGACGGCGAGAGGGTCGCGGGTGGTCATATCTGATTTGAGAGTAGAGGAGATTCTGCGTTTGCGGTATCCGATTATTGCGGCTAAAGTTTGTCTATGCGATTTTGGCTTCTGTTGGCGGCGGTGGCGGTGTTGGGACAGGACGCGGGGAAGCGGATTTATACCGCGCGGTGTGTGGGTTGCCACGGGGAAGACGGCAGCGGCGGGGGGCATGGGCCGGGGATATTGACGGGGGCGGTGCGCGGGCGGGCGGCGATTGCCGACGTGGTGCGGAATGGATTGGCGGGGACGGCGATGCCGGCGTTTGCGTTGGGGACTGCGGATTTATTGGCGGTGGCGGAGTACGTGGCGAAGTTGAAGGGGGAACGGAAAGAGGAGACGGTGGCGGGGGATGTGGCGGCGGGGGCGCGGCTGTTCGGGGAGAAGTGTATGGGTTGCCATATGGTGCGGGGGCGGGGCGGCGTGGTGGGGCCGGACTTATCGACGGTGGGGCGGGACCGGACGGTGGGGCAGATCCGGGAGGCGTTGAAGGGCGGGCGGGAGAAATCGACGACGGTGACGCTGCGGGATGGGCGTGTGCTGCGCGGGGTGGTGAAGAACTGGAGCCCATTTGATTTGCAGGTGCTGGGGGTGGATGGGAAGTTGCATTTGCTGCGGCGGGAGGAGGTGGCTTCCGAGGTGGAAGGGCCGTCGTTGATGGCGCCGGTGACGGGGGATGTGAGCGGGTTGGTGGCGTATTTGTATTCGCTACGCGCGGGCGGCGGTGTGGCGGTTGGCGGGACGGTGGGCGAGGGGATAACATTCGCTGAGATTGCGAAGCCGCGGGCGGGGGAATGGCCGAGTTATAACGGGACGCTGGACGGGAACCGGTATAGCCCGTTGGCGCAGATTGACAAGGGGAATGTGGGCGGTTTGGCGCCGCGATGGATGTTCCCGATTGCGGGTGCGCCGGGTGCGTTGCAGACGACGCCGGTGGTGGTGGATGGGGTGATGTTTGTGACGAGCGTGAATGAGGCGTATGCGCTGGACGCGCGGAATGGGCGGGAGATTTGGCACTATAAACGAGCGCGGACGAAGGGGTTGGCAGGGGATGCGGCGAGCGGGATTAATCGCGGGGTGGCGGTGTTGGGGGACCGGGTGTTTATGGCCACGGATGATGCGCATTTGATTGCGTTGCACCGGGCGACAGGGCAGTTGATTTGGGATATTGAGATGGCTGATTACCGGGAGAACTATGGGGCGACGGGGGCGCCGCTGGTGGTGGGGGATTTGGTGGTGGCGGGGATATCGGGTGGGGATGAGGGTGTGCGTGGGTTTTTGGATGCGTATCGGGCGTCGACGGGGGAGCGGGTGTGGCGGTTCTGGACGATTCCGGCGCGGGGGGAGAAGGGCGCGGAGACGTGGGTGGGGCGGGCGTTGGAGCATGGATGCGGGACGACGTGGTTGACGGGGACTTACGATGCCGCTTCGGGGACGTTGTATTGGCCGACGGGGAATCCGTGTCCGGACTATAACGGCGATGAGCGCAAGGGGGACAACCTGTATACCGATTCGGTGGTGGCGCTGGATGCCAAGACGGGGCGGCTGCGCTGGCACTATCAGTTTACGCCGCATGATTTGCATGATTGGGACGCGACGGAGCCGCCGGTGCTGGTGGATTTTGAAGGGCGGAAGTTGTTGGTGCAGGGGAATCGGAACGGGTTCTTTTACACGCTGGACCGGGAGACGGGGAAGGTGTTGCGGGCGGAGCCGTTTGTGAAAAAGTTGACGTGGGCGAGCGGGATTGGGGCGGACGGGCGGCCGGTGTTGTTGCCGGGGAATGCGCCAACGGAGGAGGGGCAGCGGACGTGTCCGAGCGTGGCGGGGGCGGCGAATTGGACGTCGACGGCATATGCGCCGGGGACGGGGTTGTACTACTTTTTTGCGCAGGAATCTTGCAATATCTATTCGAAGAACGGGGAGTGGTGGAAGGCGGGGGCG
>CAMATG010000670.1 GCA_945860645.1 Candidatus Sulfopaludibacter sp. SbA3
CGGCGAAGTCATCGGACGCCCCGCCAAAGAGCGTCGCCCACACCACACCCCCATCGGTCCCAATCTTCATCACGTAGGCATCGTCACAAGCCACCTCCTGCCCCTTGGAATAGGAACAGTTCTTTTCGCCCATCTCGGTCTTGTAGGCGCCCGGCGTTGCCACAAATCCATCGCTCGCCCGCCCGGCCACCACCCACCCGCCCTTCGCATCGGAGGCTATCGCCGCCGGCACACCGGGCAACTCCACTTGCCGGACCAACTCGCCGCGCCCGTTGACCACCGTCAACCGCCCGGAAACAAAATCGGTCGATACCACCGCCGCCAAGCCGTCCGGCGCCACCGCCAGCCCACGATGCGCTAACAATGGATCCAGCCGCACCAGAAACTGCGTCCGGCCATCCCGCCCCAGCCCGATCAGGTCCTGTACCCCGGCAATCCAGAGGTCTCCGCCCGTCCCCATCGCGGCGGGCGCCGCCGTGGAGCCGGAAGGGATCGGCAATAGCTCCGGCAGTTGCGCCCACAGCCCGGCCACCGCGCCCAGGAACAGAATCCCCAATCGCATACAAATACCTCTTTAAAACAGACGGGACGCGAGCGGGCACCTTCAACCTAACATAGCCGCCGCCTTCCCCAACAAGTAATTCCGCTCCGGCAAACTCCCGGTCCCCGACACCGCCCGTAAAAACGCCGCCCGCGCCCCGGCCCGGTCCCCCGTCCGCTCCAGCAAATGCCCCCGCACCGCCTCCAACCGGTAATGTCCCGCCAACAGTCCTTCCAACTCCCCTACCAACGCCAAACCCGCCTCCGGCCCCCGCACCATCGCCACCGCCACGGCGTAGTTCAACTCCACCATCGGGTTCTCCCCCATCCGCCGCAGCAATTGGTACAGCGCCAAAATCTGCGGCCAGTCCGTATCCTCCGCCCGCGCCGCCTCATCATGCACCGCCGAAATCGCCGCCTGCAGCGAATACGTCCCCACCGCCCCGCTCGCCAACGCCTCGGAAACCAGCGCCACCCCTTCCGCAATCTCCCCCCGGTCCCAAAGCGCGCGGTCCTGCTCGTCCAACGGAATCAACTCCCCCATCGGCCCCGTCCGCGCCGCCCTTCGTGCATCGGTCAGCAACAGCAGCGCCAACAACCCCGCCACATCCCCATCTCCAGGCAACAAACGGCGCAACAGCCGCGCCAACCGGATCGCCTCCGCCGCCAAATCCCGCCGCTGCAACTCATTCCCCGCGCTGCCCACATACCCCTCGTTAAAAATCAAATACAGCACATGCAGCACCGCCCGCAGCCGTCCCGCCCGCTCCCCCGCGGCAGGCATCGCAAACGGCAGCCCCGACGCCCGGATCGTCTCCTTCGCCCGGCTGATCCGCTGCGCCATAGTCGCCTCCGGCACCAGAAACGCCTGCGCAATCTCCGCCGTCGTCAACCCGCCCACCGCCCGCAGCGTCAGCGCAATGGCTGAGGCATTCGTCAGCGCCGGATGGCAACACAGGAACAACAGCGTCAACGAGTCGTCCTCCTCCCCCGTTGATTCCGGCACAACATATTCCGCCTCCCGCCGCCGCCGCGCCGCGTCGCTCCGCACCTCATCCACCAGCCGCCGCAGCGCCACCGTAACCAGCCACCCGCGCGGATTGGCCGGAACCCTCTCCTCCGGCCACTGGGCATACGCCGACAACAGCGCCTCCTGCACCGCGTCCTCCGCCGCCGCAAAATTGCGAGTCCGCCGCGCCACCACCCCCAACACTTGCGGCGCTAACTCCCGTAGTAAATCTTCCAAAATCAGGCGAAATCCTCCGGCGGCCCGCTCATCACCTGCCGCACCTCAATCGGCATATTCAACGGCGCCCCACCCACACCCGGCGCCGCCGACGCCTTCGCCGCAATCGCATACGCCCGCTCCGGCGTCTCCACATCCACAATCCAATACCCAGCCAGAAACTCCTTCGTCTCCGGGAACACCCCATCGGTCACCGGTTCCCCATTCGCCCCCGCGCGCACCACCTTCGCCTCGTTCGGCCACGCCAGCCCTTCGGCGCTCACCAACTCCCCGTTCGCCTTCAACTCCTTATTAAGCCCGATCATGTAAGCAATATGCGCCTTGATCGTCTCCGGCGGCCAGCTCGTGATGGCGTTCCCACCGGCCTTCATCGTGTTCATCATCAAGATATATTTCATCGGAATTCTCCCTTTCAAATGGCGCAACGGGCTTCCGTTGCATTGTACAGTCGTCGCCGCCCAGCCAATTTCGACATCCCCCTACAATCAAACTGCTAAAATTCGTTCATGCCTCCCCAGGGCCCGAAACAGGTAAATCTCTAAACGTGCCGCAGCTCGCTCTGATCCTCCTCCTGGCCTTCGCCCTGTCCTGCACCCGCGAAGCAGCCCCCACCGCGGCCGCCGTTGCGCCCGCCCAAGCCGTCCGCACCATCAAGGCCACCGCGGCCGACGTCCCCCTCGAAATCGCCGCCATCGGCAACGTCGAAGCCAGCGCCACCATCGAAGTCAAAGCTCGCGTCACCGCCCCCGTCGTCAACGTCCACTTCATCGAAGGCCAGGACGTCCGCGAAGGCCAACTCCTCTTCACCCTCGACGCCGAACCCTTCGTCCGCCAGCTCGCCGAAATCGAGGCCAACATCGCCCGCGATCAGGCCAACGCCAAACAGGCCGAAGCCAACATCAATCGCGATCAGGCCACCTGGAAAAATCTCGACGCCATCGCCCGCCGCAGCCGCCAACTGGAAAAGGAGGGCATCCTCTCCCGCGAACAGGCCGACCAATCCGCCACCAATGCCGACGCCGCCAAAGCCGCCGTCGATGCCGGCCGCGCCGCCGTCGAAAGCGCGAAAGCCGCCGAACGCGCCAACCGCGCCCGCCTACAGGAAACTCGCCTCCTCGTCGACTACACCAAAATCTACGCGCCCATCTCCGGCCGCGCCGGCGTCATCGCCACCAAGCAGGGCGCCCTTGCCAAACAGCACGACAACACCCTCGTCACCCTCCTCCAATCCGCCCCCGTCGACGTCACATTCTCCGTCCCCGAAAACCTCCTCCCACAGGTCCGCAAATACCAGGCCGAACGGCCCATGGCCATCACCGCTCTCGCCGAAGGTAACCGCGTCTCCACCGGCACGCTGACCTTCATCGATAGCGCCGTCGACACCTCCACCGGCGCCATCAAACTCAAAGCCCGCTTCACCAATACCGACCGCGTTCTCTGGCCCGGCCAGTTCGTCAACGTCCGCGCCCGCCTTAGCGTCGAAGCCGCCCGCGTGCTCGTCAATGCGCAAGCCGTCCAAACCGGCCCCCGCGGCAAGTTCGTCTGGGTGCTGAACAAAGCGGAGAACACTGTCGCCATTCGCGACGTCGCCGTCCTTCGCCTCTACACCCCCGCCGGCCAGCCCGAACAGGCCGTCATCGGCTCCGGCCTCAACGCCGGCGAAAACGTGATCTCCGAAGGCCAGAAACGCCTCGCCCCCAACACGAAAGTCCGCGTCCTTCCGCCCGGCGCCGCCACGGCCAACTGACGCCATGTCCATCACAGATTTCTTCATCCGCCGCTCCGTCACCACCACCCTGCTCATGGCGGGCATCCTCGGTTTCGGCCTCATCAGCTACTTCGACCTCCCCGTCAGCGATCTCCCGCCCGTCGAATACCCCACCATCCAGGTCACCGCCAATCTCCCCGGCGCCAACCCCGACATCATGGCCTCCGCCGTCGCCACGCCCCTCGAAAAGGCGTTCTCCAACATCGCCGGCGTGGACTCCATGTCCTCCACCTCCACCAACGCCACCACCACCATCACCCTCCAGTTCGATTTCTCCCGCACCATCGACGCCGCCTCCCTCGACGTCCAATCGGCCATCTCCCGCGCCACCGGCGAACTGCCTCGCAGCATGCAGTCCCCGCCCTCCTTCCGCAAGGTCAATCCCGCCTCCCGCCCCGTGCTCTTCCTTGCCCTCACGTCGGAGACCATGACGCTCGCCGCCCTCAATGAATACGCGGAGGACATGATC
>CAMATG010000671.1 GCA_945860645.1 Candidatus Sulfopaludibacter sp. SbA3
TCAAACGCGTGGCCACGGAAGCCCGCGCCGCGGTTGTCCATGCGCCAGATGACGTAGCCCTTGGCGGCGAGCGCCTGGTCCCAGTTGGCGCCGGTCCAGGTGTCGCGCACCGTTTGGGCGTGGGGGCCGCCGTAGACCATGACAATGGCGGGGTACTTTTTGGCCGGGTTGAAGTCCTTCGGCTTGATGATCTGGGCGTAGAAGAGAGTACCGTCTTTCCCTTTAAACGTCAGGTTTTCGATGGGTTGCAGGTCGTAGTTGGACCGGTCGGCGGCGGGTTCGTTGAGCACGACGACCTGGGCGCCAGCGTTTCCGAACAGCGTCTGGCGTGCCGCCGCCCGGTTGCTTTGATGCGAGTCGAGATAGAAGGCGGCGGTGGGAGAGACGTTGGCGCTGTGGGTACCGGGTTCGGGGGTTCGTTTTTTGAGTTCGCCGGTGGCGAGGTCGACGGTGTAGAGTTGGCGCTCGATGGGGCTGTCTTTCGTGGTGGTGACCCAGGCGTGGTTGCGGGCGGTGTCGACGGCGTTGAGTTCGACGACTTCCCACTCCCCGCGGGTGAGCTGTTTGGGCTCGCCGGCGCCGTATAGATAGAGATGGCGGAAGCCGTCACGCTCGCTGGCCCAGAGGAATTTGCCGTCGGGGAAGAAGTGGAGGATGTTGTGGACGTTGATCCAGGCGGAGTCCTTCTCTTCGAGGAGGAGGCGGGGCTTGCCGGTGGCGGCGTTGAAGGCGAGCAGTTCGAGGCGCTCCTGGGTGCGGGGGAGGCGCTGGACGGCGATCTCCTTGCCGCCGGGCATCCACTGGACGCGGGCGATGAGGTTGTCGGCCGTCGGGCCGATGTCCATCCAGCGGGTTTTGCCGCCTCGGGCGGGGACGACGCCGAGCTTGATGGTGGCGTTGGGGGTGCCGGCCTTGGGGAAGCGCTGGGGTTCGAGGACGGCGTGGACGGGGCCGGGGTCGACCTGGGGGTGCATCATTTCGGCGGCGACGTCGAACTGGAGATAGGCGATTTCGCGGCTGTCGGGAGACCACCACCAGGCGCGGGGGATGGAGAGTTCTTCGGGGTAAACCCAATCGAGGCGGGCGTTCCAGATGGTGGCGCTGCCGTCGGTGGTGAGGCGGCGGACTTTGCCGGAGTCGACGGTGATGACGTAGAGATCGTTGTTGGAACGGTAGCCGATGTGGGTGCCGTCGGGGGAGAGCTGAGGGTCCTCTTCGGGGGTGGTGGTGGCGGTGATTTGACGGGCGCTGCCGGTGGCGGGGTCGAGGAGGAAGAGATCGCCGGCGGCGGGGACGAGGATGGATTTGCCGTCTTCGGACCATTGGGGACGGCCGGCGGCGACACGGCGGTTCTGCCACTGGAAGGCGCCGCCGGTTTTGGTGTCGGCCTTGGCTTTGACTTCGAGGTCGGCGAGGTTGGCCAGGACGCGGGACTCTTTGGTGGCGGCGTTGTAGAGGCGGATCTTGCGGGCTTCGGTGTACAGGAAGCGGGTGCCATCGGGGGCCCAGACGGGGGAGACGGTATCGCCCATGGGGCGGGCGGAGGAGGCGGCTTCGAGGGTTACCGGCTTCTTTTGCGCGAGGAGGGGGGCGGCAAGGAGGAGGGTGACGGCGAGTACACGCTGGAGTGGTGGCACGCTCTTGATTTTACGCCGAAACATTAAATTGGTGCCTGGCACCAATTTAATGTTTCGGGTGGGGTTTGGGGCGGATTCTGGGGATTTGTCTGAGGGAAATGGGTCGAGTTTGGGGCTGGAAGATTAAATTGGTGCTTGGCACTAATTTAATCTTTGGCGGATTTGGTAGCGGGGGTTTTCGTAGACGGTGCGGAGGTCGGGACGGGTGCGCCAGTCCTTTAAGATCTTTTCGCGGTCGGGGGCGTTGATGTCCTGGGCCAGGTCGTTGGGGCCGATTAGGACGTACTGTAGGTTTTCGACGGGCATGGAGCGGATCAGATCGTCATGGAAGGCGAAGATGTTCTTCGTATCGTTGGCGTAGAAGAAGCGCGTGGGGCAATGGATGCCGAGACCGTGGCGGCCGGTATGGCGGCGGAGGGCGGGGTCCTCGTAGGTCAGGAAGTTGGCGTCGGCGGGCGTGTTGGCGCGGATCCAGGCGTAGGCGGCTTCGCGGTCGGCGCGCAGGTCCTGGTAAATGCGGGGGAGCGACGGGGAGTTGACCCAGGCCGAGACGCCGTTACGCTCCACCATCCAGAGAGCGCCGGCGGCGACAACGGCCCCGATGACGATCGTCGCGCCGCGCTGCTTTTCCCAGGTGGACTGGAGCATGGCGTAGATGTGGCGGAGTTCGGTGACCAGGCCCGAGAGCAGGAGGGGGAGGAGCGGGTAGAGAAAGCGCTCGTTGGGGACGAAGTTCCAGACGGTGAGCAGCACCAGATAGGGCGGGACCATGAGGATGTAGGGGGAAACGCCGTCGCGGCGCACCTCGCGGACAAGGCCGGAGATGGAGGCGAACAGGAGAAGGCGGGCGAAGTTGACGTCGAGGAAAGAGTCGCCGGAGTTGAAGAAAAGGACGCCGCCGAGGCTGTTGAGCAGGGCCTGGGCATTGATGGCGAGGACGTTGGCTACGTTGTCGGCATTCATGTTGTCAACGAAGAACTGCGTATAGGACAGGTAATAGACCGCGCCGGGGGTGATGTTGGGCGTGGTGTGGGCCCGCATGTAGAGGTTCCAGGCGACGAAGAAGACCGAGAAGATGGCGGTGAAGAGAGCGGCATCGCGCCAGCGTTTTTTGAGGAGGAGCCAGAGGACGGCGCCGGCGGGGAAGGCGATGAGCGCGGTGCGGGCAAGGTAGGTGAGGCCGGCACAGAGGGCGGCGGAGCGGACGTTATTCTGTTCCAGCTGGCGGATGGAGAGTAACAGTAAGACGGTGCCGAAGAGTTCGGAGAGGGTGAGGGAGGCGAAAACGACGGAGTAGACGTTCCAGCCGAGGAGGAGGACGATCCAGGGATCGTTCCGCCAGCGCCAGAGGAGGAACATGAGCGCGGGGAGGAGGACCCAGACGAGGAACGTCAGGGCGGGTTCCCATTTGACGCCGAGGGCGAGATAGAGCGGGAAGAGCGGCGGGTATTTGATTTGGTAGGGTTCGCCGGGGAGGCTTTGGAGGCGCAGGCCGTTGCCATCGGCGACGGAGGCGGCGGTGCCGGCGTAGATGCCGTCGTCATGGAAATAACCGAGGTGGGGGATGCCGCCGGACTGCCACAACATCCAGAAGCTGGGCAGGAGGGCGAGGAGGGTGATGGCGAGTTTTAACATGCGGAGCGAAACTCAGGATAACAAGGTAGAGTCAGAGTAGAATGCAAATCACATTTCGCGGCGCAGCCCGCACAGTCACTGGCTCCATGCACGAGATCCAGACCGGGAGCCGCCGGTTCCTCTTGGATTGTGGGATGTATCAGGGCCGCCGGAGCGAATCGGCGGAGCGGAACACGCACTTCCCGTTCCCGCCTTCGGAGGTGGATGCGCTGCTGCTTTCCCACGCGCACATCGACCATTCGGGGAACATCCCGAACCTGACGTCGAAGGGGTTTGGCGGGCCGATCTTTACGACGCCGGCGACGATTGACTTGTGCAGTTCGATGCTGCAGGATTCGGCGTTCATTCAGGAGAAGGACGCGGAGTTTTTGAATCGGCGCACGTCACGACGGCGGCGGGTGATTGACGAGCCGGAGCGGGAGCCGGTGGCGCCGTTGTACACGGTGAATGACGCCAAGGCGGCGATGGCGCAGTTCCGGGCGGTGGATATGCATGCGCGGACGGAGGTGTTGCCGGGGGTGTTCTCGACGACGCATGAGGCGGGGCACATGTTGGGGTCGACGTTTCTGGAGTTGGAGCTGGAGGGGAAGAAGCTGCTGTTTTCGGGCGACGTGGGGCGGAAGAAGCTGCCCATCATCCGGGACCCGGAGCGGGCGGTGGAGGCCGATATTCTGATTATGGAGAGCACGTATGGCGACCGGCTACACCAGCCGCTGGCCCATGCGAAGGAGAAGC
>CAMATG010000672.1 GCA_945860645.1 Candidatus Sulfopaludibacter sp. SbA3
TCCGTTTCTCCGTTGAAAGTGATCAAAGAGGCGTCACGAACGGCGAGCAGTTTCTGGAGCTGTGGGGAGGAGGTGAGCGAGGAGACCATGGAGGCCGCGGGGCCGAGATTGAACCAGGCGAAGCCGGAGCGGTGGAGCCCGGCGCTGGTAGGCAGCTGGGCGCGGAACTGGGCCGAGCGGACCAGTGGGAAGCCGTTGGAGCGGGTGGCGATGGCGCGTAGGGCGACGGCGCGGTCCATGGAGACGATCCAGTAGCCGCGGTCGAAGGTCCACTGCAGGCCGAGGCCGGAGAGGGTGACGGAGTACCAGAGGCGGCCGTCCACGTTTTCCTGCTTGAAGGCCAGCTTGCGTTCGGCCGGGGCCTCGCGGTTGTAGGCTTCGACGATTTTGTTCATCGTCGAGTTGAGCGTGGCGGGTTGATAGACCTCGATAGCGGCGAACGCGCCAGGGATGGGCACGGCGGCGGTTTCGAGCGAGAGCGTGAAATCGGTGCCGAGGGCGCTGGCGAGATCATTGGTCAGGTTGACGCCGGTCTGCGTTTCGACGTTGCGGAGCTGGTCGGCAAAGCCGGGGACGAGCGTGGAGAGTTCGTCGAAGATCTGGCGCGGGTTGCGGGTGGCCGCGGAGAAGACGGCGACGGCGTCGGCCGAGGCGTATTCGGTGGAGCCTGCCGAACCGGGGGCGGCGAGCCAGGAGGCGATGCCGGTGCGGGGACCGTTGAAGGTGACGGTGGCTTCGTTTTCTTCGACGCCCTGCACGGTGCGCTGTTCGATGAAGGCGAACCTTAATTGATTGGCGCCAAGGAGGGCGGGGGCGTTGCCGGAGCGGACGGCTTCGACATCAGCGCCGAGGATCCAGGAGACGCCGCGGGTGTAGCGTTTGGCGACTTCCTGGGCGAAGGGCGTTTGCGTGCCCTGGCCGAGTTGGGCGATGACGGCGGTGAGTTGCTCGGCGGTGCGGCCGATCAGCAGCACTCCGTTGACGATGCGGTAGGCGGCCTGGGCGGGGAGGAGCTTTTTCAGTTCGGCTTCGAGCGCGGGCTGCTGTCCGGCCTTCACTTCCACCATCACCAGCGGGTTGCGGGGACGCTGGAGGACAAAGACGATCTCTTCGCCGAGCATGGGGGAGAGGACGCGGACTTTATCGAGCAGTTGGCGGGTTTCGCCGGCGCTGGTGGTGGCCCACCATTCGCGGAGGGCGGCGTTGTCCCGCGAGCGCTGTTCGATGAGCGAGACGGCCTGCGTCATGGTGGGGCCGAGGTTGGGGATGGCGCCGTAGACGACGACATCGGGCGGCAGCATGGAGACGATTTTGGCCGAGGTGCGGGCGGCGGGCGGGGGGAGCTGTTTTTCGATGGCGGCGAGCTCGGTGAGGAGTTCGACGTCCTTGGACCAGCTGACGGCTTCGCGGACGGTGACCTTGGCGAGGGCGGGGGAAGTGGTCGACTGTTCGCCCGGCTTCAGCAGGCGTTCGGTGCCGGGCTGTGTGACGGCGACGGAGCCTTCGACGACGCCGACAAGCGAGCCGGCGGTGCCGGCGGAGACGGTGAAGATGGTGCCTTTGACGGCGGCTTCCGAATCGCGGGAGACGACCTTCAGATAGCCGCGGCGCTGTTTGGCGGCGCGGACGATGATGTCGCCGCGTTCGAGCTGAATGGTGGCGCCGCTCCAGGCGGCTTTGAGCGAGAGCTCGGTGCGTTCGTTCACTTCGACGAGGGAGCCATCGGCCAGGCGAAGCTGGGCGGAGGCGCCGGCGGCGGTGCGGACGATGTCGCCATCGGCGATTGTCGCGCCTTTCGCGAGTGGCGAGGCATTGAGCGAATAGAGCGTTCCGGAGGTGCTTTCGACCGTGGCGCGAGGGCCGGAGGGGGCGAGCGCGCGGTCCAGATAGCTGCGGCCCAGGAATAGCGAAACGGCCGCTACGCCGGCGGCAATGGCCCAACGGGGAACGGTGAAACGGCGACGGGCCACCGGGGCCATGGTGACGACGGGTTCGGAGTGCATCGAACGCCGGCACCCGGCGCAACGCGCCAGGTGGTCTTCGAGCAGCATGCGTTGGGCTTCGGCCAGGGTGCCGGCTTGGTAGTCAGCAAACTGGGAGCGAAACCGCTGGCAGGCGGGGCCGGCGGAGAGTTGGTTCCAGACGCGCTCGCGGGCGGCGGCCACGGTGGCCGGGTCCGGTTCATCCTGCCGCATGTCATTCAAAAGTTGATCGAGTTCCTGTTCATTCATGGCAGTAGATCCTTTCCTTATCGATTCATCGCGACGAGCAAGTCCTGGCGGATGCGGTGGAGGCGGCTGGCAACGGTGCCCCGCTCAATGCCGAACATTTCGGCCAGTTCTTCGTAGGAGAAGCCATCGAGGTTGCGGAGGGTGAAGAGTTGCGCGTCTTCGGGGTCGAGCTTCGAGAGGGCGCGGCGGACGGCTTCTTTGAGCAGGGCGTCTTTGGCGGGCGAGGTGCGTTCGGGGCTCAGGTCGAGCGGGGTTTCGCGGGCGGACTGTTTTTTACGAAGGATATCGATGGCGGCGTTGGTGGCGGCGCGGCGGAGATAGTGTTCGGAGGAGTGGGTGAGTTCGAGCGCCGGGAGGTTCATGAGGCGCATGAATACGGTTTGCATGGCGTCCTCGGCGTCGGCGTCGTTTCCGGTCACGCGGAGCGCCGTGCGGTAGACGGCGTTGGCGTGTTGTTCGTAGAGTTCTTGAAAGCTTGGTGGCAGCGGCAATGCTTGTAGTCCCGCTGTTAATGCTAGCCCGATAGATGCCATGTTCGTGGTCTCAATCAGCTAGACGGGGGCGGCCCCGGTTTTCTTCCAAAAACTTTTGCTTAGCCGGGGAGGCGTTTTTCGAACAATACGGAGCCGTTGAGGTCGCGGAGTTTGACGGTCATTTCGCCGGCGTCGCTGATGGCGACTTCGCCGAAGAACTGCAGGCCGGCGGCCGGGCCGACGGCTTGTTCACCGGGGCCGGGGTGCTTCTTGTAGATGACCTGGGGGCCAAACGTGTTATCGAGCTGACCGGGGCCGAAGGAGCCGGCGTTGAGCGGGCCACTGACGAATTCATAGAACGGCGAGAAATCGGTGAAGACGGCCTTGGCGGGGTCGTAGTAGTGGGCGGCGGTGTAGTGGACGTCGGCGGTGAGCCAGACGACGTTTTTGACGTCGCGGATGCCTTGCAGGAGGCGGGACATTTCGAGTTCGCGGCCGAGCGCGGGGCCGTCGCCATTGGCGGTGGCTTCGAACATGGAGCGGCCGGCGGTGTCCTTACCATCGGCGACGAGGAGGCCGATGGGCATGTCGGAGGCGATGACTTTCCAGCGGGCCTTGCTCGAGCGGAGACCGTCCATGAGCCAGCCCATTTGGGGCGCGCCGAGGAAGTCCGTATCGGAGCCTTCGCGTTCCTGGCGGTTGTAGGAGTTGGGGCCGCGGTAGGAGCGCATGTCGATGACGAAGACGTCGAGCAGCGGGCCGTAGGGGATGTGGCGGTAGACGCGTTCGGACTCGATGGAGTGGTAGCGGATGGGCGCGTATTCCAGGAACGCGCGTTTGCCACGGGCGGCGAGGAGGGCGACGGATTTTTCGGTGTAGAGCGGGTTATCGGTGAGGGACTTCGAGGCGCTGTAGTTGTTGAGCACTTCGTGGTCGTCCCACTGCCAGATCTGCGGGACTTCGGCCTGGAACTTGCGGAGGTTGCTATCGAGCAGGTTGTACTTATACGCGCCGCGGAATTCGGCGAGGGTTTCGGCGACCTTCGATTTTTCTTCGGTGACGATGTTCTTCCAGATGGCGCTGTTGGGCAGTTTCATCTCGGCGGGGACGGGGCCATCGGCGTAGATGGTGTCGCCGGAGTGGATGAAAAAGTCCGGCTGGAGCTTGCGCATGGTCTCGTAGATTTTCATGCCGCCGAAGGCGGGGTTAATGCCCCAACCTTGGCCAACGGTGTCGCCGGACCAGAGGAACCGAACCGCGCGTTTGCCGAGGGGGGCGGGGCGGAAGGAGCCGCG
>CAMATG010000673.1 GCA_945860645.1 Candidatus Sulfopaludibacter sp. SbA3
CCTGGAACATGAACCCGCGCATGCCCTCACCCGTGTGGAACCAGTCGGACTGCGTGATGAACTCCTTGTGATACGCCCCGTTCTCGGCGATCTTCGTCTTCACCGTCCGCATCTCCTTGTACTGAAGCAGATGCCCTTCCAACGCCTTCTTGTACGACGCCAATACAGAGTCCGACCCTCCCAACGCGTGCAGCAGCGTCCAGTTGTAGAAGGTCTCAATGGCGTCATCGGGCCCGTCCAGCGTGCCCCACCGCGGCGTGTGCATCAGGTAGCCGCGGGAGTCCAGATACTTCCCCGCGAACCGGTCGCACGCCAGCGAACTCTGCTTCAATAGCTCCCGTTCCAACAGCGCCCACGTTGGCGGCGACTGTTGCGTATCAATCCGCACAGCCGGCTGGGCAGCGCAACCGAGCCCAATCAACAGTGTCGAAATCAAGACTTTCATTTCGGAAACCTCCAGATGCGTAACGCGTTTTCACCCAGCATCAGCGCCCGGTCGGCTTCGCTGTAGAACGAGCAATATTTATCAACAAACTCCAACTCTTTATCCATGGGCAGTTCCCAACGCGGCCGCGGATATCCCGTGCCCCAGATAAGCTGCCGCCCGCCAAACTCCTCATAAATCGCCTTATAAAACGGCCATGTGTCCTCGTACGGATACTTCTTCAACTCGGTCATCTCGTACGGTTCGGAGTTGCTGATCCACACCTGCTTGAACTTCTTCAACCGGAACATCTTCTTGAATTCCGGCCACGGATCGGCCAGCTTCAAGTCCGGTTTCCCCGCGTGATCGATCACCACCTTCACGCCCGGGAACCGTCCGCACATCTCTTCTAGCATGGGCATCTGATGCGGCAGGATGTAGTAGTTGAACACCGCCCCCAGCTTCTCCGCCTCTTTCCACAGCGGATAGTGTTCCTTCGAATTCAGCCACGTACTCTTCGGATGATAGATCGGGCTGAACCGCATGCCCTGAAACCCGTGCTCCTTCACCCAATAGCGCAGCCGCTCATGCACCTTCGGGTCCAGCGGATCAATTAGCCCATGTGCCACAAACAACTTCGGATACTTGCGCAACGCGTAGGAGGTATACAACGGGTTCCAGCCGTAGTAGCGCGGTGTCACCAGCACCGCGTACTTCAGCCCGAATTCCTTCATCTGTTCGACCTGGTTTTCAATCGGCCCCTGCACCGCCACCCGCTTCAGCTCCGGCCGCTCCGGATGCGCGAACGGGAAGCGCGGGTCGTCCGTCCACACCTCTAAGTGTGTGTCGATGATCAATCGCGCCTTCGCCTTCAAAGCGCCCGCCAGCGGCGCCGCAAGTAGACTTCGCCGGGAAAACATACCCGATAGTGTATGCGAGGTTAGGGGCACAATCCACGCCTTTCGGACACTAAACTAAAGTGTGCCCGCTGAAACCGCCCCGCTGCCTTTCCAGGGAGTCATAAAGACCCTCCTCCGCCTGGCCAAGAACCACAAGGGCCAGTTCGCGGTCATCAGCCTGTTCGCCCTCCTCGCCACCGCCGCCGATCTCCTCCAACCCCTTGTCTACCGCCGCGCCATCAACGCCGTTGCCGGCCTCTTTGTCGATCAAGCCACCACCCAGCAAATCCTCGCCCCGCAAACACCGGAACAAACTCTAAACACCCTCGTCCAGTCCGTCGTCCTGCTCTTCTTCATCTCGGTTATCGGCTACTTCTTCTCTCTGCGTTCCGATTACTACGGCGCCAAAGTCGCCAGCACCATGGAGGCCAATCTCATCGTCTCCACCTTCGGCCACGTCCTCCGCCTGCCCACCTCCTTCTTCGCCCGCCGCGCCAGCGCCGGCATCGCCAAGCGCATCGATCAATCCGATCAACTCGCCCCCGTCGTCCACGCCTTCTCCCAACAAATCGCGCCCGAAGCCATTCGCCTCGTCGGCATCTGCGCCATCATGTTCTCCGAAAACTGGGAGATGGCCCTCGTCTCTCTCTCCATGCTCCCCCTCTATCTGTGGATCGCCCGCCGCTCCGCCCTCCGCATGAAGACCGGCCTCGAACCCTACTACGAGCTATGGGAAAACATCTCCGCCCGCATCACCGGAGCCCTGGCCAACGTTAAAACCGTCAAGCTCTCCGGTGCCGAAGCCCGCGAAGAGGATCGCCTCGACCGTGAAGCCCACTACGCCTACGGCGTCTACGTCGAACGCATTCGCACCGCCCACCGCTACTACATCTGGCAAAGCGCACTCAGCAATTTGAGCAAGTCCATGGTTCTCGGTTATGGCGGCTGGCTCGTTCTCCGCCACCAACTCACCCCCGGCGACGTCGTCATGTTCGCCGCCTATCTCGACCGCCTCTTTGCCCCCGTCGACTCGCTCAACAGCATCGCCGTCAGCCTCCAGCAACATCTCATCTCTCTCACCCGCGCCATCCGCCTCCTCGACGAAGGCCCCACCGAAGCCCCCGGCGCGGATCTCGCCCCTGGCCCCGGCCGCGTCGAATTCCGCAACGTCCGCTTCGGCTACGTCCCCGATCGCGAAGTCCTCAAGGGTCTGAACCTGATCCTCGAACCCGGCAAGACAACGGCGCTCGCCGGGCCTTCCGGCGCCGGTAAAACCACCACCGCCGATCTGCTGCTGAAACTCTTCGAACCTAACTCCGGCGAGATCTTAATCGATGGCCATTCCATCGCCGAAACCGGCCCCGCCCCGGTCCGCCGCGCCATTGGCGTGGTTGCTACCGATGGCGCCGTCTTCCGCGGCACACTAGCCGACAACATTCGCTACAAACGGCCCACCGCCACGAACGAAGAGGTACTTGCCGCCTCCCACGCCGCGGGCCTCAGCCGCCTCCTCGAACGCCTGCCCGAAGGCCTCGAAACCGAGATCGGCGAGAACGGCGTCGGCCTCTCCGTCGGCGAACGCCAGCGCCTGCAAATCGCCCGCATCCTGGCCGACAACCCCCGCCTCCTCGTCCTCGACGAAGCCACCGCCAACCTCGACTACGCCACCGAACTCGAAGTCAAACAATCCCTGCTCAACCTCAACCCTCGCCCCACCACGCTCATCATCGCCCACCGCTACACCATGCTCAAGGAAGCCGATTACGTCTACGTGATGAAGGACGGCCAGGTCGCCGAAGAAGGCACGCCCGATGAACTCATCGCCGCCAACGGCTGGTTCTCCCAACTCGCCCAGCAGTCCGGCCAGCCCGAACCCGTGCCAGAAGAGCCCGCGCCTGAAGAGGAAGACGAGGACTAGACCGCGACCTTTCGCAACCGCCCGCCCAGAAACACCAACAGCGCGGCCACCGGCCACACCGCTGCCACCGCCGCCACCGGGCTCAGAATGCCGTCCAGCCCGCCCTTCCAGCAAAAGTACAACGCCCCCGCCACCTGCACTGTGCCGATCGCCATCAGCACATTTCCCGCCGCCGCCAACCTTCGTTGTTTCATCCCCGGCCAGAATGCCAGAACCAGGACAATCTGTCTATCGGGCAGTCACCCGAGTGCGTTCATCAGTTACTCACCCGATGACGCCCAACCGCCGCCAACTTCCAGGTATGATGTCCCTGATGCCGCCTCCTTCCATCAACTCCTGGATCGATACCGCCCTCGCCGTCGCCCAAGCAGGCGGCCTCCCCGATTTCATCGAAGAGTTCCGCATGGCCGCCTGCCTCGGCATCTACCGCCCGGACTCGCCCCACGCCGATCTCATGCGCGATATCCTCCCCGTGCTCCGCGAACACGGCGACCTCGACCACTGGTTCGATTTCCTTCTCGACCTGCAACAGACCGCCTGAATCCCGTACACTAGTCGCGATGCAGCGACGCCAGTTTCTCCGCGCGGCCCTCGGTTCGGCCGCCCTCTCCCTGAAGGCCGCCCCGGCCCCCCGGCCCAATATCATTCTCATCATGGCCGACGATCTCGGCTTCTCCGACATCGGCCCCTACGGCAGCGAAATCGCTACGCCCACGCTCGATACCCTCGCCAAAAACGGCCTCCGCTTCA
>CAMATG010000674.1 GCA_945860645.1 Candidatus Sulfopaludibacter sp. SbA3
TCGCTGCTGAAGTTAGTCGCCATCGCCACCGTTGCCGACGTCGTCCCCCTCACCGGGGAAAACCGCATCCTGGTCAAACACGGCCTCCAAGGCCTCCGCGAAAATACCAACCCCGGCCTCAAAGCCATCCTCCGCGTCGCCGGCATCAAGGACGGCGAAACACCCTCCGCCCGCCAGGTCGGCTTCCAGATCGGCCCCCGCCTGAACGCCGCCGGCCGCATGGACGACGCCCGCGACGTCATCGAGATGTTCCTCACCCAGGACCAGGACCGCGCCAACGCCCTCGCCGAAAAACTGGACGCGCTCAACAAGGAACGCCAGGAAACCGAAGCCCAGATTCGCGAACAAATTCTCGCCGAATGCGAGCAAATCACGATTACCGACGCCGAAGCCGGCCTCGTCTTCTCCTCCGCCGGCTGGCATCAAGGCGTCATCGGCATTGTCGCCGGCCGCCTCGCCGAACGCTACTCCCGCCCCGTCTTCGTGCTGTCGGAGGACCCCGAAACCGGCGAAGCCCACGGCTCCGGCCGCGGCACGCCCATCTTCCATCTGCTCGAAGCCATGGAGTCGATGCCCGAACTCTTCCTCCGTTTCGGTGGCCACCGCCAAGCCGCCGGCCTGAAGATGAAGTCCGAAAACGTCGCCGAATTCCGCCAGCGCTTCGCCGCCTACGCCGCCTCCGTACTAACTCCCGAAGACCTCCGCCCCGTCCACGATTGCGACACCTATGTCACTCTCGACGAACTAACTGACGAGACAGTCAGCGAGATACTCGCCCTCGCCCCCTTCGGCAACTCTAACCCCGTCCCCCTTATCGCCCTACGCGACGCCCAGGTCGCCCGTGCCCCGGAGATCAAGAACGAAAAGCACCTCTTCCTGCATCTCCGTCACAACGGCGCCACCCGCCTCGCCAAAGGCTGGAGCATGGCCCCGCTCGCCGCGAATTACCGCGCCAACGACGCCGTCGACGCCGCCGTCCTTCTCGAAGAGGACACCTGGTCCAAAGCGCGCGGCGGCTCCTTCTGGGGCCTCGTCCTCAAGGACCTCCGCGCCGCCGAATAGGCACCAGCGAACTCGGCGTAAGCGACGCAACCCCGAAGCACAACCCTCCGTTCCCGGTACCAATCCCGCACGCCGACCGTAACATCCCGCTACCCCTCCGCGCCATCCGCAACATCGTCACGGTTTTCTAAAACGCCAACCCAGCCCACGCCACCCGCTCCCGCAAACGCTCCTTCGGCCGGATCGCCGTCCTCGCCCCCCAGCCCCTACAACCGCTCCAACTCCTCCTCCAACTGCTGCTGCCGCACCAACTCGGCATACAATCCCCCATGCGCCAATAACTCCGCATGCGTCCCCTGCTCGGCAATCGCGCCCTTCTCCAAAACCACAATCCGGTCCGCATGACGAATCGTCGATACCCGATGCGAAACCAACAGCGTCGTCCGCCCCCGCATCACCGCCGTCAACTCCCGCAGAATCCGCTCCTCCGTCACCGTGTCCACGCTCGAAAGCGAATCGTCCAGAATCAAAATCGACGGCGCCCGCAGCACCGCCCGCGCAATCGCCGTTCGCTGCTTCTGCCCGCCGCTCAGCGTCAACCCGCGCTCCCCCACCACCGTCTCCAACCCGTTCGGCATCGCCGCCAGGTCCGGCTCCAACCCCGCCACCCCCGCCGCTCGCAGAATCGCCTCCCGCCCCGCATCCGGCGCGCCCAGCGCAATGTTCTCCCCCAACGTCATCGAGAACAAAAACGTCTCCTGCGGCACCATCGCAATGCGCCGCCGCAGCGCCTGCGGGTCGTACCGCCGCACGTCTTCCCCGTCCACCAGCACCGTCCCCTCGGTCGGGTCCAGCAAACGCGGCACCAGGTTCACCAGCGACGTTTTCCCGCACCCCGTATGACCCGCCAGCGCCACCGTCTCCCCCGCCGCAATCTTCAAATCAATCCCCCGCAACGCCTCCCCCGCCGCATACCCCAGCCGTACCCCGCGGAACTCAATCTCCCCCCGAACAGCCGTCAGCGGCAACGCATCCACCGGCGCCGCAATCGCCGCCGGCATGTCCAACATCTCCCGGATCCGCCCTAACGACGCCGTCCCCCGCTGCATCAAATTGATCACCCACCCCATCGCAATCATCGGCCAGACTAACATCCCCATGTAAGTCTGAAACAAAACAAAGCTGCCCAGCGAAATACTCCCGTTCAACAGCCGCGCACCGCCCACCCACAGAACAATCAGGAACGTAACGCCAATCATCGCGTGCAACAACGGCTCAAATACACCCGTCGTCCGCACTAACTCCAGATTCCTAGCAATGAAATCCTGGTTCAGCGTCTCAAACGTCCGCAACTCCGCGTCCGATTGCCGGTACGCCCGCAGCACCCGCATCCCGCTAATCGACTCCTGCACCCGGCTGCTGATCCCGCTAAAAACCCCTTGAATCTGCTCAAACCGCGCATGAATCCGCCGCCCGTAGTAGATCACCAACAAACTGATCACCGGCGCCGGCGCCAGCGCCGCCAGCGTCAAAGGCCCGTCCACCGAAAACATCACAATCGCCGCCAGCACAAACGTCAACGACGTCTCGCTCCAATACATCAACCCCGGCCCGGCCATCATCCGCACCGCACCCAAATCATTGGTCGAACGCGCCATCACATCGCCCGTCGCAAACTTCCCATAGAAGTCCCGCGAAAGCCCCGACAAATGCGCGTATATGTCGTTCCGCAGGTCGTACTCCACGTCCCGCGAAACGCCAATCAGAATCCGCCGCATCCAGTACTGGAACAACCCCTTCACCACCGACAGCCCCACCAGCGTCGCCGCGATCCAGATCACCCCGCGCCATCCCAGCCCAGCCTGCAACCCGTCCACACCCCGCCGGATCACCAGCGGCAGCAACACCCCCAGCAGGTCTTTCAGGATCAGCGCCACAAACCCCAGCGCCAGCGCCCCTTGATGCCGCCGCAAATACGGCCACAGGAACCGGACCGATTCCCACATCCCCTACACGCCAAACCAATCGGTAACCGTCTTCGTCCATTCCAGAAGAAACACCTTCTGGTACACCCGCTCGGTCCACCACGTCTCCGGATCATAATCGGCCGTCTTCGCCGAAACCATCCGCACCCGCATCCCCGGCCAAACGCGCCGTAAAATATTCCCCGCCCGCCGTGTATGAAAATTACTGGTCACCACCAATACCGACCCGCAACCGGCTTCCCGCAACACCGGATACACCAGCCTCCCTTCACTGATCGTCGACGTGCCATCGTTCGGCAATCCAATGAACGGAACATCCGCGGCGCCATTCTCCCGCGCAAAAGCAATCGCCAGGGCGTCTTCCGTCTTCCCGAAAACCATCCCCGCCCCGCTCACAAACAACTTCGGCGCCATCCCCGCCCGGTACAACTCCGCCGATTTCAGAATCCGGCTCCCCAACTGATCCCCGGCCAAAACGAACATACAGTCACACCGCTCCGCCCCGTCTTCCAACACCAGGTAACGGCCCAACGGCGCCAACACCACCGCCGGGTACAGATACAACCCCACCGCGGCCAGCCCCAACAAAATCAACCAGCGAAAACGGCGCAACGCCTACTTCTCGTCCGAAGGCTGACGCGAATCCAAATGCCCAACCGTCTTCAACACCTGGAAAAGTCGCTCTACTTCCGCCTCATCTTCACTCCGCAACAGCTGATACTTCGGAGTCTCAATCTCCTTCTTCTCCACGGCCACCGGGGCCACCTCGCCCCAGAACTGGACCCACGGAATGCCGTCAATCAACGCTTCCCGCGAATTCCGCCGGATATGCCGCAGCAGCGAATTCGCCGCGTCCAGGTCCCCCGGGTACACCAGCAACATCCGCTCATCGTTCACCAGCGTCACAAAAACCGCCAGCGGAGAAATCCAACCCGTCCGGTCCACCCGGCGAATGTCCGCCCACGGAATCGCCCGCCGCCCCACCACC
>CAMATG010000675.1 GCA_945860645.1 Candidatus Sulfopaludibacter sp. SbA3
CGGCCTCGGCATTGGCATCTTCTTTATCGGCTATCTGCTACTGGAGATCCCGGGCGCGCTGCTGGTGGAACGCTGGAGCGCTCGGAAGTGGTTCGCCCGTATTCTCATCACTTGGGGCCTGCTTTCGGCGGCCACCGCGTTCGTCCGCACGCCGCTGGAGTTCAACCTCGCGCGCTTCTTTCTGGGCGTCGCCGAAGCCGGCTTCTTCCCCGGGATCATCGTCTTCTTTACCCACTGGTTCCCCATGCGGGACCGCGCGCGGGCGATGAGCGGCTTCATCGTCGCCGTCCCGTTCAGCATGGCGCTGGGCGCGCCGATTTCGGCGCTGCTACTCGACGTCACCTGGTTCGACATGGCCGGCTGGCAGTGGCTGTTTATATTGGAGGGCCTGCCCGCGGTGGTGCTGGGCGTCGTCACGCTGTTCGTCTTCACGGACCGTCCCCGAGATGCGAAGTGGCTGACGCAGGACGAGCGGGACTGGCTGGAGGGAACGCTGGCGGCCGAAGCGGCGACGAAGGAAGCGGTGCAGAAGGTCTCGGTCGCCCAGGCCCTGCGGCTGCGGAACGTCTGGCTGCTGGCGCTGGGAATCTTCGCCACCAACACCGGCGGCTACGCGCTGGGTTTCTGGCTACCGACGACGGTGAAGAGCCTCTCCGGAGGGTCCGACCGGGCGTCATTGTTCTTCAGCGGCCTCTTCTATCTGTTCGGCGTGGTGGGCGTCCTCTACGCCGGCTTCTCCTCCGACAAGCACGGCGACCGCAAGTGGCACTGCGTGGCCGGACAGGTGGCGACGGGCGTGTTCCTGGCCGCCAGCGCCGTCCCCGGCCAGCCGTTCTGGCTGGTGATGATCTGGCTCTGCCTGACCGGGCTGGTGGCGTATTCCTGGCCGCCGCCGTTCTGGGCTTTGCCGACGGGAACGCTAACCGCGTCTGCCGCGGCGACAGCCATCGGGATGATAAACATCTTCGCCAACATCGCCGGCTATTTCGGCAATCACTTGTTCGGCTGGATGAAGCAGAACGGGGCTACAGACAGCGCCTCCCTCTTCTTCCTAGCCGGCTGCTATCTGCTGGGCGGCGCCATCGTCAGCCGCGTCCATATTCCTCAACCCACGCGTGGCAGTTCGTAACCCTTGCGCCGCGGCCGTTCCAGCAGCGAATTTGCCTCGGCATCGTTCGGGAAGCGCTCGGCTTTCGGATCCCACTGCAGCGTCCGGCCCAGTTCGCGGGCAATGTTCACCAGATGGCACACGCTGGTCGACCGGTGCGCAATCTCGACATCGGCGTTCGGCTTCTTGCGCGAGCGAACACATTGCAGGAAATTGCGGATGTGCGGCGAGTTTTCGCCCGGACCTTCCTTCATCACATCCGGCGCGTGTTTCTTGAAATCCGGCTTGTCGTCGCAGGTGAAATCACCCCGGATGATCTGCATCCGGCCCTTGGTTCCTTCAAAGATACCGCCCAGTTGTTGATGGTCCTTGATGATCGGCTGCTCCAGGCTGACGACGGCGCCATTGGCGTATGTCAGCGCCACCTTGCCACCCTCGCCAAGCGCGATCTCCGTGGGCCCCGTCAGTGACGTGCCCAGCGCGGCCTGCACCTGATCGAGAGAATGAGTCCCCCAGCCCGACACGCCCCACGACTGTCCACCGCCGTCAAAGTCCCACCATTTCATCCAGCCTTTGTGCAGATCGGAATGGTACGGACGCAGCTCCGTCTGGTTGCACCACTCATCCCAATTCAGCCCTTCCGGCATGGGTTCTTCGGCCTTGTTGTCCCACCGCGCAGGCGCCAGAAAATTGCAGACGACTACCTTCTTAATCTTGCCCAACTTCCCATCCGCCACCAGCTTGCTCGCATACATATTGATCGGCATGGAGCGCTGCTGTGTACCCACCTGCAACACCCGTTTGTAGTGGCGCGCGGACTTCACCAGCGCCTGCCCCTCCTGCACGGTCAGCGTCAACGGCTTCTCGGCGTAGACATCCAGGCCGGCCTCCATGGCCTGCATGACGATGCGCGCGCGGGCGTGCGTGGTGGTCTCGACAAAGACCGCGTCCAGCTTCTGTTTCTCGAACATCTCGCGGTAGTCGGTGTACTGTGTCCAGTTGGCGCCGTCCGGCAGAATGTGGGAGGCCTTGTCGAGCGCCGCCTTGGAACAGTCGGCAATGGAGACGATGCGGCCATCGCCAAAGTCCTCGTGCTGGATCAGCCATGAGGCACGCCGGCCAACGCCCACGAAGCCAATGTTGATACGGTCGTTGGCGCCACGGACCGAAGCACTGGCGACAAACGGGAAAGTACCGAGAAAGGCGCGACGATTCATTTGAGTTCTCTCACTTTCATAGATCGCAGGCGGACTTCCATACCGTCGAAAGCCTTGCCCTTGTGGATTTGAATGCCCAGCCGGCCGGCGCCGGGGAAGGTGGCGTCGTGGATGTCCACAACCGTCCGCCCGTTCTGGTGAATGGTGATGTGGTCGCCCTGGACACGCAACTGCATCTGGTTCCATCCATCGTTGCGAACGGAGGCGCGGTCCCGATTCTCGGCGATGAACGCCTTGCCCATGCAGTACAGCGAACCGGAGAGAACGCCGGGGTGCGAGGGCTGGTCCAGAAAGTCCACCTGATAGCCGGTGCGCGGCGCGGCGACGCGGAACCAGATGCCGGAGTTGCCCGGAAACCGCATCCGCCATTCGCACGAAAACTCGAAGTTGGTCCAACTCTGTTCCGTGAACAGGTCGCCCTCGGCGCCGCCCGGTCCTTGCCGGCCGATCAACTCGCCGTTCTCCACCAGCCAGGTGGCGTTTCCTTCCGCCTTCCAGCCCTTCAGCGTGCGGCCATCGAAGACCTTCGCCGCGGCGGGCAGCGCGAACGCAAGGCCCAGAACGACACGGCGCGAACAGTGTAAGCGCTCCACACAGTCCTCCTCCGGAGTGTTCTAGCCAAAGCCTACACCTTTATGCATGCGCTTACAACCGAACAGCTCCCGCAACCATCGGTGGATATAATGACGCCCATGAAGTTTGCCTCGTCCGCATTCATCCTGGCTCTCTTGGCCGCCCTGGCCGCACCCGCACAGGAGACGCTCGACCGCGCAACGCTGGACACCTGGATGAAAGAGTTATCCAACTGGGGCCGCTGGGGCGCCAAGGACCAACTGGGCGCCGCAAACCTCATAACTCCCGAGGTGCGCCGGAAGGCTGCGGCCCTGGTGAAGGAGGGCGTGTCGGTGTCGCTCTCCCGCGCGGCCGACTCCGTCCGCGCCATCGATAACGCCCGGCCCTTCGCGCAAAAAATGATTGAAAGCGGCATCGACCCGGAGCCGATGTTCGCCATGGAGACCTATACCATCGCCTTTCACGGCGCGTCGCTCACGCACTTCGACGCGCTCTCGCACATGGTCTACAACGGCAAGCTCTACAACGGCTACGCGCAGGAAGAAGTCAATGCCACCGGCGCACACCAACTCGCCGTCGACGCCTACAAAACCGGCTTCTTTTCTCGCGGCGTGCTCGTGGACATTCCGCGCCTGAAAGGCGTGAAGTACCTGGAACCCGGCACCGCGATCTATCCCGCCGATCTGGATGCGTGGGAAAAGCGGACGGGAATTCGCATCCGGTCGGGCGACGTCGTTTTCGTCCGCACCGGGCGCTGGGCCCGGCGGGCGGAGAAGGGTCCCTGGGACACCGATAAGGCCTCCGCCGGGCTCCACGTGAGTTGCGCGCGCTGGTTCAAGCAACGCGACATCGCGGCGCTTGGCAGCGACGTCCACGCGGAGTTGATGCCATCCCCGGTGAAGGGCGTTGCCTATCCGATCCATCAACTACTGATCATCGCCATGGGCGTGCCAATGTTCGACAACTGCGATCTGGAGGGAATCGGCGAAGCCGCTGCCCAGCGAAAGCGATGGGAGTTCCTGTTCACCGCCGCGCCGCTGGTGGTCCCGATGGGTACAGGGTCCCCGTTGAACCCG
>CAMATG010000676.1 GCA_945860645.1 Candidatus Sulfopaludibacter sp. SbA3
ACCTGTTGACTGTCCTGTTTTTTGTGCTCGGCCTGATGGCCAAACCCATTCTTGTCACTTTGCCGGTCTGCCTGCTCATCCTGGATTTCTGGCCCCTTCGCCGCTTTACGGCTACGCCGCTGCGCCAGTTAATCCTCGAAAAGGTCCCGCTCGCCGTCCTCGCCATGGTGGTCGCAATCCTCACCATCATCGGCCAGCAGGCCGCCGGCGCCATGGCGACCGTCAATGATCTTCCCTTCGGCCTGCGCGCCGCCAATATCGTGCGTTCCTACGCCGTCTATATTTGGATGACCATCTGGCCGTCCGGCCTGGCCATCGTCTACCCGTTTCCGGAAAGCTACCCCGCCATTGAGGTCGTAGGCGCGCTCGCCGTTCTCGCTGGCATCTCCTATCTCGTCTGGCAACGCCGCCTCAGCTCTCCCTGGCTGCTGGCCGCCTGGCTCTGGTACCTCATTGCTGCGTCACCAACCATCGGGTTCATTCAGGTCGGCCCCCAGCCCTACGCCGACCGCTATACCTACCTGCCGTCGCTGCTCCCGCTCGTCGCCGTTGCCATCTCGCTTTCCGGCGCAATTGGCGAAAAAGTCCTCCGGCTCGCGGGCTTCGGCGTTGCCTTCATTCTGTCCATTCTCAGTTGGGTGCAAATCGGCACCTGGCGCAATGACTTTACTCTGTACCGCCACGCCATCGCCGTGGCGCCGGGAGCCAGCATCGTCTACCAGAACCTGGGCGTTGCCCTGGAAAAGCAGCAGAAATTTAACGAGGCGATAAAGAACTACAACCTAGCCCTGCAGATGAACGAGAAGCAATTCGCGCCTCATCTCAATATCGGCCTCGCCTACCTGCAGAGCGGCCGCCCGGCTGAGGCTCTCGCGCCCCTCCTTCGTGCCCGGGAACTGCAGCCCAATAATCCCGTGCCCCGGTATCACTACAGCCGCGCTCTGCTCGATGCCGGACGTATGGACGAGGCCGTCGCCGAGGCCCGTCAGGCTCTCCCGCTCGCCACCACCCCCGGTATGGCGTCGTCCCTTCAAATGCAAATCGGTCTAGTCGCCTACATCCGCAAGGACGACAACGCCGCTCTCACCTCTTTCGCCGAAGCCATCCGTCTCGACCCCGAAAACTGGGCCGCCCGCAAAAACGCCGGAATCGCGCTCGGAAACCTCGGCCGCAATGCCGAGGCCATCGCGCAATTGGAAGCCTATCTCCGCGCCAATCCCGCCGACAAAGGTGTCGAGGCCGCCATCACCGCGTTGCGCACCGCGAAATAGTAGAATACCCGAGTGCAACGTAGAGACTTCCTCGCCGCCGCCGCCGCTGCGCCCCTCGCCGCCGCCGCCACTTCGATCCCCGTCATCGATACCCACATCCATCTGTACGACCCGCGCCGTCCCGAAGGCATTCCATGGCCCCCGAAGAACGCGCCCATGTACTGGCCCGCTCTCCCCGATGGCTACCGGAAACTGACCAAAGCCCACAACGTCGTCGGCGCCATTGAAGTGGAATGCAGCCCGTGGCTGGAAGACAACCAGTGGGTGCTAGACATCGCCGCCAAAGACACCATCGTCGTCGGCATGATCGGCAACCTCGAACCCAGCAAGCCGGACTTCAACAAACAGCTCGACCGCTTTTCCAAGAACCCTCTCTTCCGCGGCATTCGGTACGGCAACCTCTGGGAACGCCCCGGCATCCACGCCGAACTGAAGAAGCCGGAGTTCATCGCCGGCTTAAAACGGATGGCCGCCGGTGGCCTCACGCTCGATACCGCCAACCCCACCGTCGAACTGCTCGAAGACCTTATCCAGGTCGGTGACAAGGTGCCCGATCTCAAAATCGTCATCGATCACCTGCCCAAAATCGTCGTTCCCGGCGACGCGAAAAGCAAAGCCGCCTACACCGCCGCGGTTCGCACTCTGGCCTCCCGGCCAAAAGTTTACGTGAAAGTTTCCGCCGTCCTGAACAAAGTCAACGGCCAAACTGTCACCGACCTCGCGCAGTACAAGCCCAAAATCGACTTCCTCTACGACTCCTTCGGACAAGATCGTCTTCTCTACGGCAGCGACTGGCCGAACAGCGAAACTGTTGGGAATTACGCCCAAGTCTTCAATGTGGTGAAGGCCTACTTTGATGCCAAAGGCCCCGCTGTCGCCGAAAAATACTTCTGGAAAAACTCGATCGCGGCCTACAATTGGGTCCACCGCGAAAAAGGTCAGCCGGGTAAGTAACGTTTCTTCACAATCAGGTATCCTGATAGTTATGAGACTCAAGCTCTTCTCAGTAGCGTTGCTGTCTGTAATGACACTGCCGTTGATGGCCGCCGATGGTGACACGAAGATCCGTGTCCGCTCCGGCCCCCGCGGCGCCGGCCTCTTCGTCGACGGTAAGTACGTTGGCCCCGCCGGCCGGTTCTCGGTGCCTGAAAAGTACACCATCGAACCCGGCTCGCACGAAATCACGCTGAAGGATCCCCGTTATGAGGACTTCACCGCCAAGATTGACGCGAAAGCCGGTAAGACCACCAAGCTCTCCGCCAAGCTCAAGAAGAAGGATCCGCCGAAGGGTCCGTTTGGCCGTCTCCGCCTGAAGGGTGGGGAAGGCGAGTCGTTCTGGTCCGTCGCGGCCGGTGACATCGGCGCCATCTACCTGAACGGTCAGTTCATGGGCCACGTCGATGAGTTGAACGACGTCGGCGGTGGCTTGCTCGTTGCTGCCGGTACCTACGAACTGAAAGTCCAGTCGCAGCTCTACGGCGAATTCACGAAAACGGTCACCATTGAAGCCGGTAAAGTGAACGCCGTCGTCTACGGCACCAAAAAAGAACAGTAAGCATCCACTTCCGCCCGTGAAGGCGCGGAGGTTTGTGCTCCCAGTTTGGTCACCGATAACGCCGCGGCCGCATTCGCAAAGCGAAGTGCGTCCGCGGTGTTTCTATGTTCGGCCAACGCCACCGCGAACCCGGCGTTAAAGGTATCCCCCGCCGCCGTCGTATCCACTACGTCCACCGCGAATCCCGGCGAAAATACCCCGCCCGAAAAACACCCCGCCGCCCCCAGTTTCAACACCACGCCCCGCGCCCCCATCGCCAACAGCGCCGCCTCCATGGCCGCCGGTTCCAACTCCCGCCCCGCCAACATCCTCGCCTCCGTCTCGTTCGGCGTCACCCAATCGGCCAGTTCCAAAACTTCCCGTGGCAACTCCTGCGCCGGCGCCGGGTCCAGAATCGTCACCGCTCCCTCCTCCCGCGCAATCGCCATCGCCCGCCGCACCACCGCCAACGGCGTCTCCAACTGGAACAGCGCGCATGCCGCCCCGCGATACAGCGGCCGCAACGCCTCCACGCTCTCCACATCGAAAAGCAGGTTCGCCCCCGGCGCCACCAGAATCGAATTCTGCCCCGCCGCGTCCAGCCAGATCATCGCGATCCCGGTGGGCGCCTCGCCAGTCGCCACTACAGCGGCCGTATCCACCCCTGCAGCGCCCAGGGAGGCGCGCAAGTGCGCCGCGAAGGCGTCATTGCCCACCCGCCCCGCCAATCGCACCACGCCCGGTCCGGCCACGAGTCGCGCCGCCGCATTTGCCTGATTGGCACCCTTCCCGCCCGCCACCATCTGGAATCCGCCGCCCAAGACAGTTTCGCCCGGTGCGGGGAGATGCTCCGCCCGGGCGATAAAGTCCATGTTCAAACTGCCCAGGACAACGATGTCCCGCCGCGCCATACTACGCCCGCGTCAAATCGATGCCGAGCTTCTTCATCTCCTCGGCATAATACCGGCGGTGCAGCAAATCGTACTCTTCGCTGCCTTCCAGAATCTCCCGCTTCTGCGATTGGATCTTCTGCCGCGCGGCCTTGTCGATCTTGTCTTCGGCCAGCAGCGTATCGGTGAACGTCTTCACGATGTTCAGCCGGATGTCGTTCTCCGCCTTCTTCAACCGGAAGTCGCGCCCCTTCCGCATCGCCGTCAGAATCTTGTGC
>CAMATG010000677.1 GCA_945860645.1 Candidatus Sulfopaludibacter sp. SbA3
CAGGAAGGCGTGCCGAACCAGTTCGCGTTTTTGGAGAAGTTCGCGGTGGTGATGCGGGTGACGCCGTGGATTGCGGTGGGGGCGTTGGCGTTGGGGAAGGGCGGCGGGTTGGCTGTGGCGTCGTTGACGGCGGCGACGGGGCTGGCTTATTTGTTTGCGCGGCTGCAGTTTGCGCGGTCGTTACGGTTGGAAGAGGGCGAGGGGGACGGGCCGCGGAAGGTGGAGAAGGCCGAATCGACTTGGTTCGACGCGGTGGTGCGGTGGCCGGGCGTGGTGCTGCTGGACCCGGTGGCGGCGGTGGTGGAGAAGGATTTGCGGACGCTGACGCGTTCGCCGCGCTTCCGGATGATCTTCATGATGGCGAGCACGTTTGGGGCGGTGCTGTGGCTGCCGCAGGCGCTACGCAGCAAGGGCGGGTGGATGGCGAACAACTACATCACCATGGCCGCGCTGTACGGGATTCTGGTGCTGGGCGAGGTGCTGTATTGGAACGTGTTCGGGTTTGAGCGGGCCGGGGCGCAGCAGTGGTTTGTGACGCCGGTGGGGTTCCGCGACGTGCTGCGGGCGAAGAACATGGTGGCGATCTTTTTCACGGTACTGACGATTGCGATTTTGTCGGCGATAGCGATGGTGCTGCCGATTGGGGCGGGCGTGTCGCAGGTGGCCGATGCGCTGGCAGCGGCGGCGGTGTTTCTGGTTTCGGTGATGGGCGGGGGGAACTTGACGAGCGTCTATATGCCGCGGCCGATTGACGCCGACCAGGCGTGGCGGAACAACGCAAGCAAGACGCAGTTTATGCTGATGCTGGCCTATCCGGTGCTGACGATTCCGGTGGCGATGGCGCATTTGGCGCGGTGGGCAACGGACAACTATTGGGCGTACCACGGGGTGCTGGCGGTGGCGTTTGTGGTGGCGCTTTGTTTCTACCATGTGGCGACGGAGACGGCGGTGGAGGTGGCGGAGGCGCGGAAGGAAAATATTGTGGCGGCGCTGTCGCGGACCGATGGGCCGGTGTCTATCAGTACATGAGCGAGTGGCGATGGTTGGTGGCCCTGGAGGCGGGGCTGTTTTTTTCGGGGGTGTGTTGGGAGACGACGGCGAGTTGGGCGGCGCCGACGTATGAGCCGGTGCCGTTTGCGTTGGCGCTGGTGGCGGCGGCGACGGTGGGGATGTTGACGTGCCATGTGGGGCCGGCATTTTACGCGTCGCGGTTTGCGGTGCCGGGGTGGGTGATGGCGTGGTTGGCGTTTGGGTATTTGGAGTGGTTGTGGGGGATGGGGGAAGTCGCCGTGCAGACGTTTGGCGTCGGCCAATTTGCGGCGATGGCGGCGTTCGTTCTGGCGGGCTACTTCCGGCCGGTTTGGCGCACGGTGCTTTTCGTGTCGTTGTCAGTCAGTGTTGGCATCCTTGGCTGGTCACTGCAGGCACAGTGGAGGGGCATTCGCGCGACGAATCCCTACTTCGGCTCGGGGCAGGAGACGCTGTTCGAATCTTTCACACCGGGGGTGCTATTGGCGGCCGCGCCGGCCGTGGTGATTGCGTGGCGAATTGGGAAGGTGCGGCCAGAGGCGAAGAGCATTTGGTGGAGTGGGATCTTGGGCGTTTGGCTGCCGGCGTTGGTGGCGGTTGCGGTGGCGTCTGTGGCTACCGATGCTGGCGCTACATTGCACTGGCGCCCAACTTTATTTCGGGGCTTCTATTGGGCATTGCAAGGGGCGGATGGGTTCAACCAAACTGCGAATCTGCTAACGGGTGTAACGGTGTTGGCCCCCTCTATTCTCAGTGCGGTCGCATTGCGGCACTTGGGTAGTGGATGGACAGGTCATCGAGCGATGTTCCTGCTGCCTGCTGGGCTGTGGGCGGCGGCGTGGGGCGTCCTGCAATGGACGGGACCCTACGAGGGGCTCAAGTTCGCTTTCTTTACCCCGATCCACCGCTGGTGGGCGTGGGGCGTCGTCGCGCTCGGCGCGGCGGCCGGGTTGCGGGTCCTGTTCTTGCCTGTTTCCGGAAAGATGGAGTACCATCGACGTGACAGCGCATGAGCCTATTTAGCCGAAAACCCAAAGAAACTGCCAGCATTACCTACGTTTCGCACACTGGCGCGAGCCAGACCTTTGACGTCCCGTTGGGCACGTCGGTGATGGAGGGCGGCGTGCGCAATGGCGTGGAAGAGATCGTCGCCGAGTGCGGCGGGGCGTGCATTTGCGCCACCTGCCACGTGTTCGTGGATGAGGCCTATCTGCCGCTGCTCGACGCGATGGAACCGGGCGAGAACGAGATGCTGGGCAACACGCTGGTGAAGCGGCGGCCGAACAGCCGGTTGAGCTGCCAGATTCAGGTCACAAAATCGCTGGACGGCATGGTGGTACATACGCCCGAGGCGCAGGTCTAGTGGCGGCTGGCGTCGTGATCGCCGGCGCGGGACAGGCCGGTTTTCAAGCCGCTTTTTCGCTGCGCACGGAAGGGTACGCGGGGCCGATCACGCTGGTGGGCGAAGAAGCGGGGCTGCCGTATCAGCGGCCGCCGCTTTCCAAGGGCTGTCTCCACGGCAAGCAGGAGTTGGACGAGATCGATCTGCGGCCGGCTGCTTTCTACGAGAAGCAGAACATTACGCTGCGGATGGGGGAGCGGATTCTGGCGATTGACCGGGATGCGCGGCGCGTCTATTTGGCTGACGGCGAGGGGTTGGAGTACGAGTATCTGCTGCTGGCGACGGGCGCGAGTAATCGACGGCTGGCCGGGCCGGGGGCGCTGTATTTGCGAACTCGCCAGGAGGCGGCGATGCTGCTGACGGAGTTAGAGGCGGCGGAGCGGTTGGTGGTGGTCGGGGGCGGATTTATTGGGCTGGAAGTGGCGGCGGCGGCGACGGCGCTGGAGCGGAAGGTGACCGTTGTGGAGCCGCAGGAGCGGCTGATGCAGCGCGCGGTGGGGCCGATCATTTCTGAGTATTTTCGCGCGATGCACGTGGGGCACGGTGTGGAGTTTGTGTTTGGCGAAGGGTGCACGGAGATTGACGACGATGGCGCAGTGCGGCTGACGAATGGCGCCGTGCTGCCGGCGGATATGGTGGTGGCCGGGATTGGCGTGACGCCGCGGGCGGAGTTGGCGGTGGCGGCGGGGTTGTCTGTCGCGAATGGGATTGTGGTGGACGAGTACCTGCGCACGGCGGATGAGCGGATTTATGCGATTGGCGATTGCGCTTCGTTTCCGAGCCGGTTTGCGGGCGGGATGGCGCGGTTGGAATCGGTGCAGAATGCGGTGGACCAGGCGCGGTGTTTTGCCGAGGCGGTGTGCGGGCGGCCGCGACCGTATGATGCGGTACCGTGGTTCTGGACCGATCAGTTTGAAGCAAAGCTGCAGATGGTGGGCATTTCGCAGGGATTTGATTGCGAAGTGACGCGCGGGGATATAGGCGCTGGGAAGTTTTCGGTTTGCTATTTCCGGGAGGGGCGGTTGATTGCGATCGACTCGGTGAACCGGCCGGCGGACCATTTGGCGGGGCGGAAGTTGATCGCGCATGGCGGGACTACGGTAACGCCGGAACAGGCGGCGGATGTGGAGTTCGATTTGAAGGCGGCGGCTCAGTACTTGGTCTGAAACAGCGCGTCCATGCGGCGCCCTTTGGGGCGGGGCGGTTCGGCGCCGGATAGTAGGGCTTCGCGGTGGGGCAGAACGGTGTCAAGCGAATTGGGGTGCGTGGCGATGAGGAATTTGCCTTCGCGGGCGCCATCGATCATTGACTGCGCCACCTCCGTAGTGGGCGCGCCGCGTTCGATGAAACCGCGGAACTGTTCGGCGAATTCGCCGGTGAGTTCGTTGGCCAGATTCGACTGGGTGAACGACGGGGTGGCGACGGAGATGCCGATCTCCGAGCCCAGCGCGCGGAGCTCGTGGAGGCAACTTTCGGCGAGGGCGAGCAGGGCGGTTTTGGAGGCGCAATAATCCGTCGAATACGGCATGGGCAGCAGCGCGG
>CAMATG010000678.1 GCA_945860645.1 Candidatus Sulfopaludibacter sp. SbA3
CACCACGAAGCGAGGGGGCGATGAGCGAAACATATTTTTCCGCCGCCGTCACGCCAGTAACGCGAAGCGTCTTCGCCAGGGGGGCCGTCTGGGCGGGAGCGGTCCGAACGGCGACAACGTTCGCCTGCGAGGCCTGCTCCTGGCGCTGCTGCCAGGTCCAGTAGCCCGCGCCAGCCGCGACGACGAGCGCCAGCAGCCATACCCAACCGAATGACCGATTCCGTGGAAGTTCTGGCGGAGCAACAACTTGCGGGCCAGCGCCCGGCTGGCCGGGAGCCGACGGCTGCGGATTCGGCAGCGTGGCGCCGGACATTTGCATGGGAGTGATCGCCATGCCGGAATTCATGTCGGATTGTGGGGTGAACATCAGTTGACACTCCTCGCCATCGAGCTCAAGGACCAACGGACAGGGTTACTTAAAGCTATGACGACATCTTAACGAAAAAGGTTATGGGGGAGTGCCGATTAGTATTACGCTTTGTAGCGGGTTCCGCAACCGGAAAACGTACCATTATCCGTTCATGGATGCGAGGAATTCGGCGTTGGAGCGAGTTTTTGCGAGTTTATCGAGCAGAAGTTCCATGGATTCGACCGGCGAGAGGGGGTTCAGCACCTTTCGCAGAATCCAAACCCGGGTCAACTCCTCCTTCGGCATGAGCAGTTCTTCCTTCCGGGTGCCCGACTTGTTGATGTCGATACCGGGGAAGACGCGCTTGTCAACGAGCTTCCGATCCAGGTGCACTTCCATATTGCCGGTGCCCTTGAATTCCTCGAAGATAACGTCATCCATGCGACTGCCGGTGTCGATCAAGGCTGTGGCGATGATGGTAAGCGAGCCACCTTCCTCAATATTGCGGGCGGCGCCGAAGAAGCGCTTAGGCCGTTGGAGGGCGTTCGAATCGACGCCGCCGGAGAGGACTTTGCCGGAGGGCGGGACGACGGTGTTGTAGGCACGGGCCAGGCGGGTGATGGAATCGAGGAGAATGACGACGTCGCGCTTGTGTTCAACGAGGCGTTTCGCCTTTTCGATGACCATTTCGGCGACCTGGACGTGGCGCGAGGCGGGCTCGTCGAACGTCGAACTGATGACTTCGCCCTTGACCGAGCGCTGCATGTCGGTGACTTCTTCGGGACGCTCGTCGATCAGCAGGACGATGAGGGTGACATCGGGATGATTGGTGGTGACCGAATTGGCGATGGCCTGGAGCAACATCGTCTTACCGGTGCGAGGCGGGGCCACGATGAGTCCGCGCTGGCCCTTACCGATGGGGGTCAACAGATCCATGACACGCCCGGAGAAGTTGTCCTTGGCGATTTCGAGCTTGATGCGTTCCTGCGGGTAGAGGGGCGTCAGGTTGTCGAAGAAGATCTTGTTGCGTGCCTCTTCCGGTGGCTCGAAGTTGATCGCATCCACTTTAATGAGGGCAAAATAGCGTTCGCCTTCCTTGGGCGGGCGGATCTGGCCGGAGATGGTGTCGCCGGTGCGCAGGTCGAAACGGCGGATCTGGGAGGGGGAGACGTAGACGTCGTCGGGACCGGGAAGGTAGTTATACTCCGGGGCGCGGAGGAAGCCGAAGCCGTCGGGCAGGCATTCGAGCACACCTTCGGAGAAGATGAGCCCGGATTTTTCCGCCTGCGTCTGAAGGATTTTGAAGATCAACTCCTGCTTTCGGAGGCCGGCAACGCCGAGAACGCCGAGTTCCTTGGCGATCGTGTTGAGTTTCACGATCGACATGTCTTTCAGTTCAACGAGATCGAGCGTGCCATCGCGACGGGCGCTGGTGAGGTCGGCTGGTTCCGTGGCGCCGGCGGGGGCGACGGTATCGCCGGCCGATTTCGGCCGGACAGTACGAGGCCGGGATTCGGCGATGGGCCGCGACGCGGGCGCCTCCGCGGTGACGGTGGCGGGTACGGGCGAATCTTCGCTGCCGCTGGTGGGGGCAGTCTCCGGATTCAACGGGTCTTTGATGTCTTGATCGCTTGCCAAATTTCCCTCGCTCCCTGGCCGGTGATGGCCGAGAACGGCACTGGTTCCGCTCCGTCGTTCGTGCGACGGATGGCGGCCAGGCCGCGGTGCAATTCCGATTGATTGAGTTTGTCGATTTTTGTGGCTACTACTAGGAAAGGCCTGTCCTGGTGCACAAGCCAGTCGCGGAGTTCCAGGTCCTTATCCATCCAGCCGCGGCGCGCATCGAGCAGGATAAAGCTGAGCACGAGTTGTTCGCGTTCGGACAGATAAGCCTCGATGAGGCTTTTCCAGGAATCTTTGACATGGAGAGGAACTTTTGCGAAGCCGTAGCCAGGCAGGTCAGCGAACGTAACAGACTCGCTGATGGTGAAGAAGTTAATTGCTTGCGTCCGGCCGGGCTGGGAACTGACCTTGGCCAGTTTTTTGACCCCGGCCAGTACGTTCAGCAGACTGGATTTTCCAACATTACTGCGACCCAGGAACGCAAACTCCGGGAGCTGGAGGTTTGGGAATTGCGCTGGGCTTGTAGCACTTAGTATAAACCGAGCGTCCGCTTTGAGGGTGGACATATAAACGGGAGAGCTCCGGCGCGGGGGCCAGGGCCCCCTAGTGAGTCATGTCGTCAACGGGACGCGTCTCGGACGGAACGGCGGCGGCGGGACTCAGCGGTAACGGAGTCACTTCGCGCTCCAGGGCAATCTTCAGCACTTCGTCCATGGATTCGACGAAGTTCAGTTTCATGTCCTTCTTGATGATCTCGGGAATATCGTAGAGATCCTTTTCGTTTTCCTTGGGCAGGACCAGTTCGTGGATGCCGTTGCGATGGGCGGCGAGCATCTTTTCCTTCAATCCGCCGATGGGGAGCACCTTGCCGCGCACGGTGATTTCGCCGGTCATGGCGATGTCACCGCGGACCGGGATGTTGGTCAGCGCGCTGGTGATGGAGGTGGCGATGGTGATGCCGGCCGAAGGGCCGTCCTTCGGAATCGCGCCCTCGGGAACGTGCAAGTGGATGTCGAGGTGGCGATAGAAATCGCGCGCCAAGCCAAGCGAGTGAGAGCGGGTGCGGAGGTAGCTCATCGCCGCCTGCGCCGATTCCTGCATGACGTCGCCCAGTTTCCCGGTGAGCGTCAGCTTCCCGCGGCCTTCCATGACGGCGGCTTCGGTGGTGAGAATCGACCCGCCGACTTCGGTCCAGGCGAGGCCGACGGTGGCGCCGACTTCGTTCTTGTGATCGGCGACAGTGTCGCGGAAGCGGGGCGGTCCGAGGAGTTCGGTGAGCGTCGACAGGTTGACGGTCACAGCCGGCAACTTGCTTTCGATCTTCTCCATCTCGGGCGCGGCTTCTTCCACCGGCTTGTCGTCCTTCTTCTTCGTCTTTTTCTTCTTGGCGGTGACAGGAGCATCCTCGAAGATTTCGCCGGCTTTGGCGAGCGCTTCGGGCGTATCCGTGGTGGACACTTCGACGACCTTGCGCGCAATCTTCCGGCACACATTGCCGATTTCGCGTTCCAGGTTGCGAACGCCGGATTCCCGTGTGTAGCCCTGGATCAGCGCGGCGAGCCCTTCGGGAGTGAACTCCACCTGGGTATCACCGAGACCGGTGGCGGTCTTCTGTTTCGGGATCAGGAAGGTCTTGGCGATCTCGGATTTTTCGAGTTCCGTGTAGCCCGAGAGGCGGATGACTTCCATACGATCCTGCAGTGGACCGGGAATGGTGTGGAGGACGTTGGCGGTGGCGATGAAGAACACTTCGCTCAGATCGTATTCGACGTCCAGATAATGATCCTGGAACATGAAGTTCTGGGCCGGGTCGAGCACTTCAAGCAGCGCCGCCGACGGGTCGCCACGGAAGTCGGTCGACATCTTGTCGATTTCGTCCAGCATGAACACCGGGTTCTTGGTACCGGCCTTCTTCATGCTCTGGATAATCTGGCCGGGCAGGGCGCCGATGTAGGTGCGGCGATGACCGCGGATTTCCGCTTCGTCGCGCACGCCGCC
>CAMATG010000679.1 GCA_945860645.1 Candidatus Sulfopaludibacter sp. SbA3
CGTCGATGCGTTGGACGAGGAAGTCCCGCATCATGGTGGCGTTGGTCTGGGCGCGTTCCTGGACATCTTTGAAGGTCTGTTCGAGGGAGTTTTGGAGATTGAGGCCGGCGAGAAAAAAGACGAGTGTCAGCACCAGAATGATGGTGGCGATGTGGAGGCGGGCCTTGAGAGAGAGCCGGTTGGTGAGGGACACTGCGTAACGGCCTTTTAGAGCAAGTAAGGTTCCAAACTTTAGCCTACCGTAGGCGGGGGGAGGTGGCGTGGTTGGGGTGCGGGGTTTTGCGGTGGCGGACAGGTACGGCGTCTGGGGACACACGGCCTACGCCCGTTGGGCTCCGGCACGTATGTCCCCGGGGAGGGTTATCGCTGCGAACTCGGCTATCCCTCCTGTTCGGCTTCGCCGTAGCCCTTCAGTTTATTGAAGAGGGTTTTGAGGCTGATACCGAGGACTTCGGCGGCGCGGGTCTTGTTGCCTTTGGTCAGTATCAGGGTTCGTTTGACCAGGGCGCGCTCGGCGTCATCGATGGTGGTGCCGGAGGGGAGGACGAGGAAATCTTCGGCGGCCGTTTCGGTGACGACCGCTTCGCGGACCGCGGCGGGGACGACCGAAGGGGGGAGATGACGGGCGAGGACGACGCCGTCGGCGGCGAGGATGACGGCGCGTTCGAGGGCGTTGCGGAGTTCGCGGACGTTGCCGGGCCAGCGGTGGCGGCGGAGAAGGTCCATGGCGTCGGGGGCGATGTCGATGACTTGCGTGCCGTGTTTGCGGTTTAGATCTTCGAGGAGGGCGCGGGAGAGGACGGGGACGTCTTCGAGACGATCGCGCAGCGGGGGGAGGAGGATTTCGAAGACGTTGAGGCGGTAGAAGAGATCTTCGCGGAACTGATTGGCGCGAATGGCTTCGGGTAGATTCTTGTTGGTGGAGGCGACGACGCGGACATCGACGACGGTTTCGGTGCGGCCGCCGAGGCGGCGGACGCGGGAGTCTTCCAATACGCGGAGGAGTTTGGCCTGGGTGTTCAGCGGCATGTCGCCGATTTCGTCCAGCAGGAGCGTGCCGTGCTGGGCGAGTTCGAAGCAGCCGGCGCGGCGTTCGACGGCGCCGGTGAAGGCGCCTTTTTCGTGACCGAAGAGTTCACTTTCGATGAGTGATTCGGGCATGGCGGCGCAGTTGAGGGCGACGAAGGGGCCGTTGGCACGAGGCGAAAGGGTGTGCAGGGCGCGGGCGACGAGTTCCTTGCCGGTGCCGGATTCGCCGGTGATGAGGACGGCGGCTTTGGAGGGGGCGACCTGTTCGACGAGCGAGAAGATCTGGCGCATGTTGGCGCTGGCGCCGGCCATTTGGCCCATGGAACCGGTTTGGCTGAGTTGGCGTTGGAGGCGCTGGGTTTCTTCTGTGAGGCGGGCCTGGGTGATGGCGCGTTCGAGCAGGACGCGGAGGACGGAGGGCTGGATGGGTTTTTCGAGGAACCAGAAGGCGCCGAGTTCGTGCATGGTGCTGACGGCGGTTTCGATGTTGCCGAAGGCGGTGAGGACGATGGCGGGGACCTGGATGTTTTCGGCGGGGAGGCGGCGGAGGAGTTCGAAGCCGTCCATGCGGGGCATTTTGAGATCGGTGATGAGGACGGAGAAGGGCTCGGCCATGAGCTTTTCGAGGGCTTCCTGGCCATCGGCGGCGGTATCGGCGGCGAAGCCCCAGCCGCGGAGCATGCTGGCGAGGCCGTTGCGCTGGGCTTCCTCGTCGTCGGCGATGAGGATGCGGGCGCTGGGTAGAGTTGCGGTTACTGCCATCGACTCCAGTTTGCCACGGCTGGCCTTGATACAATCGCAACATGCGTGGCAATGACGAAGTAATCGCGTACCTGAATGAGTGCTTGAAGGCGGAGTTGACGGCGATCAACCAATACTTCCTGCACGCCGAGATGATGGAGAACTGGGGCTATCAGAAGCTGGCGAACTATACGCGCAAGGAGTCGATTGACGAAATGCGCCACGCCGAGGCTTTGATTGAGCGGATCCTGTATTTGGACGGGACGCCGACGATGAACGAGCTGTTTCCGCTGGCGATAGGCAAGACCGTTAAGGAGCAGTTTCAGAACGATTTGAACCTGGAATTGCAGGCGGTGCCGCGATTGAACAAGGCGATCGCGACGGCGACGGCGGCGCACGACAACGGGTCGCGCGACCTGTTTGAGAAGATCCTGGTGGACGAAGAACACCACGTGGATTGGTTGGAGGCGCAGCTCCACATGATGTCTGAAGTCGGGGAAGGGAACTACCTTGCCCAACAGATCCACAAAGAAGACTAGTTCGACGGTGGCGGCGCCGAACTGGTTTGTTTCGGCGCTGCTGCTGCCGTTGTCGATCCCGCTGCTGGTGGTGATGGACATGGGGCGGTGGGTGGCGGCGCCGCTGGCGCGGCGGCGTGAACGTGCGTTTATTGCCTCGATGACGGGGCGCGGGCGGGTGATGGATTTGGGGGAGTTTGCGGCCGCGATGGCGCGGGGCGAGGGAACGGCGATTGACGAGACGGTGACGGCGGAGGGGCCGTGGCGGATCTGGTGGACGGCGGAGGATGTGGGGGCTGTTTCGCCGCATCCGGTGGCGGTGGGGGAATGGGTGATGTTGGCGTGGGAGTCGCGTTGGTTTCCGTTTTTCGGGTGGGCGGCGGGGCGGTATATGGATGTTGAGAGTGGGACGGCTCGGCTGGTGGTTGTGCCGGCTGCTGAGCGGCGGCGGGTATTGGAAATTGTGCGGGGCGGGCGGTACGTGACGGTTTGTTCGTTTGCGAGAGTTCCGTTGGGGCGGGCGGCGGGGGCGTAGTTTTTTTGAGGCCGCGATAGCGCGGGTTGAGGGGACGGCGATCGACGAAGCGGCGACGGCGGAGGGGCCGCGGCGGATCTGGTGGCCGGCGGTGGATGTGGGGGCGGGGGAGTTGGTGACGTTGGCGTGGGAGTCGCAGTGGTTTCCGCTTTTCGGGTGGGCGTCGGGGCGGTACCTGGATGTCGAAAAGGGGACGGCGCGGCTGGTGGTGGTGCCGGCGCGTGAGCGTTTGCGGGTGCAGGATATTGTGCGGGGCGGGCGGTATGTGACGGTGTGCACGTTTGCCAAGGGGCAGGCGGCGGGGGCGGCTTGGCAGGGAGAATCGGCGAAGCACGTGCGCACCGCGGTGGACAGACTGGCGTACGGGCACCAGGAGATGCCGGAGGCGTTGGGGAATTTGAAGGTGATGATTGAGGAAGCGCGGTGAGGGAGTTGAGAATTTCCGCGGGGCGATTGCGCTGGGTGGTTTGGGAGACTATTTTTTTTCCATGAACCAGACGGCGATGGACAGATTGTTTTGGACGGCATTCGGGGTGGGCGAGGCGGGATTGCTTTATCTGCTGCTGGCGGTGGTGAATAGCGGGTATTCGTGGGCGGATGTGGGCGGGTTGGGGGTGTTGGTGCTGCTGGCCGGAATGGGTGCGGCGGCCGGGGTGTTCTTGACGGCGCGGACGGAGCGGGAGCGGCGATGGTGCCTGAAACGGTGGTGGGATTGTTGGCGTTGGCGGTGGGGTTAATGGTGGTTGTGAAGGGTTGAGGAGAATGCGATGAGACATCTGGTGACGGTAGTGTTGGCGTGCGTGATTGTTGGGACGGTGCTGGCGGTGAGCGGAGCGCTGTCGCCGGAGCGGGCGGAACGCGGGATAGCGGCGTTCAAGGACCCGTTTGAGGCGGAGCTGGCGGCGGCGATTGTGGCCTTTGATGTGCCGCGGGTGAAGGCGTTGTTGCCGCGGGCGACGTATCAAAACCTGAATGATTTGCGGGGGAATACGACGCTGTTTGTTTTTGCGTTAGAGCAGGGCGGCGGGCCGGCATCGCCGGAGCGGCTGGAGATGGTGAAGGCGCTGTTGAAGGCACGGGGATTCCCGGGGTATCCGAAGGGCCGTGCGCTGGCGGCGGTGGCGACGAAGGGGTACGAG
>CAMATG010000680.1 GCA_945860645.1 Candidatus Sulfopaludibacter sp. SbA3
CGCCACCGGCCGGCATCGACACTGGGCCGGCCGAACGGGATTGCGTGGTGTAGTAGCCGTTGTCGGAGTTCCAGGCGCGACCGTTGCTGCCGCCACCCGCCGCCATCGTGCCACCGCCCACCGGGGTCTGCGCCTGCACATAGTTCGAATAGTAGCGCGCGACGCGTTGCGGAGTGTAGTACATGTAGCCAAACGGGCTGCGATAAAGTCCATTGCCCAATGGCAAGTACGTCATCATGCCGTAAAACGAGTTGTAAAACCAGCCGCCCTGCATCGGATTTATGGATCCGTTCATCCCGTTGAAGCTCGAACGGGCCATCTTGGCGGAGGCGATATTGGCCATGGCGATGTATTCCGCGCGGCGATTCGCCCAGCGGTAGAGGGGATCGCCCTGTTTGGCGTCGAATTTCACGACGGCGTTTCCAGCCTGAAACTGCATCTCACGGCCTTCGCGGAGGATCTGCGGGGTCCCGCCGGTCATCACCTGCGCTTCGCCCTTGAACACCTTGATTCCGTTTTCGACGTCGAGCCGCACCAGCGCCATCTTGGAAAACGTCACCGCGGCGTCCTTCACCAGGATCGTAACCGCGTTTTCCTTGGAAACCTCAGCGACCTCCACTAGGGCAACACCTCGCGTCAGATCAAGCCGGGTGTCCGACAGCCGGGACGAGATCATCTTCACGGAGCTGTTTTCGCCGATTCGGAAGAAAACACCAGGGTTTAGAAGTATCTCCGCGCGGCCTTCCGCCGTGCCAAGCGCCTGGCCTTCTTTGAGATCGGTGTATTTGCCACCACTCCGCGCTTCCATCGGCTCGATGACTTTCCCGGAGGCGATGTTGACGTCCCCTTCGGTGTAGTGGATCACGCCGGCTTTGGCCGAGATTACCGACTGCCCAAAGGTGCTGACGGCACCGCAGGCCGCCATAAGTGTAACAATTGTAACCGTTTGTGTGATTCGCATCGGTTGGTCTCCTCGATCTGAACTACATCCTCATTGTCCACCAAAGCATGGTGCTGTCAATCAGATTTCACTGTCGCTGACCTCATATTACGGTCCAGTGACAATCGAAGCAAGGTTTGTAACACAATACTTATGCAAATTGTTTGCTGCGTCGCGCGTTACACTGGCTTCTAGTGGCCGAAAAGATACTCGATGTCGGGTGCGGGATCAAGAAATATCCGGGAGCGGTGGGAATTGACCGTTTGCCCGGCACCGCCGCCGACATTGTGTGGGACCTGGACCAGTTTCCCTGGCCGGTGGAGAGCGCCTCCTTCGACCAGGTGCGGCTCATCCACGTGATTGAGCATGTCGGCGACGTGCTGCGTACGATGGAGGAGATCCACCGCATCTTGCGCCCCGGCGGCCGGCTGCTGATGGAAACCCCGCACTACACCGACTTTAGCTCCTGGTGTGACCCGTCCCACAAATGGCATCTGAACACCTACTCGTTCCGCTACTTCGGCGACGACAACGCGGGCTACGGGTACTATTCGGCGGTGCGGTTCCGGGAGGTGGGGATCCATGTGCGGCTCCTGGCGTTGTGGCGGTACTTGGGTTTCGAGGCGTTGGTGAACGCCTGGCCGCGGTTCCGGCTGTTTTGGGAGCACTACCTTTGTTTCGTGATTCGCGGCAAAGTGATGCGGTTCGAATACGAAAAGCTATAAAAGGTAGAAGCCGCTTTCGACGCCGTCGTCCTTGATACGGTTCCAGACGACGCGGGCGGTGTACTGCGTGCCGCCGGATTCGATTTGCAGGATGGTCCCGCTGGTGAGCGCGGCGTACATGTGTTCCACCCGCATGCCATGTTGGCTGACGTCGAGGATTCTGCCGGGAATGGCCAGCGATTGCGGGTTGTTGAGCAAAAGGCGAACTTCGCCCGAGGCGGCGAACCGGGGCTCGGCGCGGCGGTCATCGGTGCCCACGGCGGATTCGGATTGCGACAGGGAAGGGTTCCAATCTTGTCCGGTCATACTAGCTCCAGTCCCGCTTCGTGTTCGACTTCTCGGTCCCCGGGGCTATCTCTATGCTCCGTATCGTACTGTTTCAGTTTTCGGCTCAGTGTGCGACGGGAGATTCCCAACAGGTTGGCGGCGCGTTCCTGGTGTCCGCCGGTGTGGGAGAGGACCTGCAGGATCAGCCGCTTCTCCATATCCTGTAGCATGGCGCCGGCGGAGGTGCCGCCGCCGTCGAGTTCGGAGTTGACCGAATGGAACAGGCGCTTCAGATCGCTGTCCTGTTCCGGGAGGCAGGCGTAGTGGTCCTGCAACCGTTCGGGCAGGTCCAGCGTGCGGACGGCGTGACCGCGAGCCGTGACCGCGCACATGTTAATGACATTCTGCAGTTCCCGGACATTTCCCGGCCAGGGGTAGGATTCCAGGGTGCGCTTGGCGTCTTCGGTGATTTCCAGCCCTTCGCGGGTTGCGTCCAGGAAAAGCTCCGCCAAGGGGACAATATCCTCAATCCGGTCGCGCAACGGGGGGACGACGACACGGAACTGGGTTAACCGGTGGAAGAGGTCCGCGCGAAACCGGCCGGCGGCCACGGCTTCTTCCAACTTCTGGTTCGTCGCCACAATCAGGCGCACTTTGGGCTGGATCGGCTTCATCCCACCGTTCCGGAAGAACGGGAACCCATCGAGAACCCGGAGGAGTTTCGCCTGGACCTTCATCTCCAGGTCGCTGATCTCGTCCAGAAACAATGTCCCGCCATCGGCAAGCTCGAACATACCCGGACGCGGGAAGATGCCTTCCGCCGGGTTGGAAGTTTCGCAGCCGAACAGTTCGGTTTCCAACAGCCAATCCGGCAGCGCCGCGCAGTTCAAGTTCACCCACGGGCCAACGCTCCGCGGCGAGAAGCAGTGCAACGCACGGGCGATGACCTCTTTCCCCGCGCCGCTCTCCCCTTCCACGAGGACCGTGGCCTCGGAGTTGGCGATCAGTTGCACGGTGTTCAGCAGAGTCCGCATTGGCCGGCTCGCCGCCACCACTGGTACGCCCAAGAAACTGTGGGTGATTCCTCTCATGCTGTCCTGGATTGATCCTGCAACCATAGTGCGCCAACATGTGCGTCCATTGATACGTGTCTCTTCCCTGTACTTGCGCCGAAAAACACCTTAGGACCCAGGGACTACGGAAATCCCCGAAATGAGTAAAAGTCGCATGTTTACTATTACTTGCCTCGATTCATGCCTAGGAAAGACTCCTAGTTGCTACAGCCCGGTCTCCTCCCTGTCGATTGATGGGGATAGGAGCGCGAACCAAGCGTGTCATTTTCATACCGCGACGGGTCCGAGGCACCGCCATACAGCGGGAAGGTCCGTGCGTTCCTGTATTCAATCGTTGCGATTGGCGCGACCTGCATGTGGATCGATCTGATTCCGTTTCAGACTTCGGACACCACGCGGTTTCTAACCTACTTCGTCATGGCGGCTCTGGCCGCCGGGTTGCGCGTCAGCTTGCCGACGGTCAGCGGCACACTGTCTATCAATTTCCTGTTCATCCTGATTGGCCTGGTCCACTTGACCCGGGCCGAGTTGGTCGTTCTTGCCGGCGGCGCCGCGGTGATCCAATGTTTATTGGCTCACGACCGATCGCCCAACCTGCTCAAGATCATGTTCAATCTGTCGGTGGCGGCGATCTCGGTCCATCTGGCGACGCTGGTCTACTGGTCGATGCCGAGTGGCGACACGGTTACCGATGAAACCTTTCGATTGATACCGGCGGCGCTGGTCCTATTCCTTTCCTCTACGATTCCGGTGTCCATTGCGATCGCCTGGACCGAGGGCCGGCGGATCATTGGCACCTGGCGGGACTGCAGCCTCTGGTCACTCCCTTACTCGGTGGCGGGGGCGGCGGTGGCCGGGAGTTTCGCCACGTTGTCGAACCGTATCGGATGGCAGCTATCCCTATTAGTGTTGCCGGTGGTCTATCTGATCACACGTTCCTATCAGCTC
>CAMATG010000681.1 GCA_945860645.1 Candidatus Sulfopaludibacter sp. SbA3
AAGAGCGCAAGACCTATGGCTCCACCGCGTTCGGCGATGCCTGCCTCATCGCGCGCAACATGGTGGCGGCCAAAGCCGGCGCGAAGTTCCTTATGGTTACGCAGCCGGGCTGGGATCACCACGGCAATATCTATGGCGTGAAGGGCGTAGGCGGGCTGTACAAGACCTGCGCCACGCTCGACGCCGCCTACTCGGCGCTGCTGGCGGACCTGAAGCGGATGGGGCTGTTGGAGAAGACGCTCGTGGTCTGTATGGGTGAATTCGGCCGCACACCGGGTGATCTCACCCCGGTGGCTGGGCGGGAACACTACGCCGACACCATGTTCGCGCTGTTTTCCGGCGCGGGCGTGAAGGGCGGCCGCGTGCTGGGCGCCACCGACGAGCAGTGTGCCAAAATCACCGAGTTCGGATGGTCCGGCCGGCGCCCGGTCTATCCCGAAGATGTCTGCGCCACCATCTATTCCGTGCTTGGCATCGATTGGTCCAAGCGAATTACCAATACGCCTTCCGGCCGGGATTTCCTATACGTCGATCCCGCGGCCGGCACTAAAGTAGTCAACTTCCGCGAGGTTTCCGACCTCTGGTCGTGACCCTCTAACCCAGCCCGCGCATTGGCCCCCAACGTGCCAGGAAATTCGTGGATGCGTAGCTATTGGTGTGCCATCGCGCTGCTGTCGATCGCCGTTTTTCCGCAGGACGGCCGCGAACTCACTTACCGCTATGCCACCGAAATCAACCAGCAACTCCGGCTCCCCGTCGAAGAACAACAGTTCTATGGCGCGGAACTGGCGCGGCTGTTTGCCGGTAGCGGGCCGCAGTTCATCGCGCTGGTGGATCGCTCGCCGAACGTGCAGGCTTTCCTGCTCTACTGGCGGGGCGCGGATGGCGCCATGCATTGGATTGGCGCTTCGCCTGTTTCCACCGGGCACCCGGGCCGATTCGATTACTTCGAAACCCCGCTTGGCGTGTTCGACCATTCCGTGGACAATCCGGACTACCGGGCCGAAGGCACGCGCAATCAGTACGGCATCTGCGGGTACGGCGTTAAGGGCATGCGCGTGTACGACTTCGGGTGGGTGCGCCAGAACAAGGGTTGGGGCGACCGCGCGGAGATCGAGATCCGCTTCCAGATGCATGCCACCGATCCGGATTTCCTGGAACCGAAACTGGGCACGCCGCAATCGAAGGGGTGCATTCGAATCTCCGGTTCGCTCAACAAGTTTCTGGATAACTACGGCGTGCTGGACGCCGACTACGTCCGCGCCGTGGAAGAGGGACGACGGCCCTTCGTCCTCGGCAGCAGCTGGCGGCCGGTGGCCGGCGCAGGCCGGTATCTGGTCGTCATCGATTCCGATCGCGCCGAGCGGCCGGCCTGGGCCGTGCCTACTCCAAAACCAGCAGCGCCGCCCGTTCCCCGCGCAAAGCCCGCGTATCCGCCGAGCGGGTCCGCACAACCACCTGGAACGACGCCGGCACCTCGCCCTTGAACTCGCGGACGAGTTCGGTCAGATCGGCGAGCGTGGTGAGGTACTCCATGGCACCCTGGCTGCCGTCGGAATTGAGGCCGGCGAAGAGTATGGTGCGCCGGGGACCGGCGTTTGTCCGATTAGTCAGAACGGTGATCAGTCCGTAGTTGATGGTTCCGGACTTCTCGCGGAAGTAGGCCTTCTTGCCGTCGGCGGAGACGATGCCCATCTCCCGGCGCTCGGGGACATAGCGGACGGAAAAGCCCTGCGGCGGCTGCAGGGACTGCGCCACGCGATTGTATTCGGCGCGACCGAGCACGACCGCATTGCGATCCTTGATCTCCGCGGCGCCCGGGTGTTCGGCGTGCCACTGTTCCACGCGCACGCCGCGTGCCGCCAGGAAGCCGGCAAGGGTGACCGCCGCACTGGCTTCACCGCCCAGCACACCGTGGTGGTTGGGATGGAGAACCGGGTTGATGGCCGTACGGCGCTGGTTCTGTTTGTACCATTCGGCGAAGCGCGCGTCATCTGGCGCCCGAAAGGTGAACGGCGGATCGCCGACGGGCAGCGGGTCCGTTCCAAAATCGCGGATCCACAGTTGCGGGGCCGTGGCGAGAAGCAGCGTGACGGAGGACCCCTTTTCGAGCAGCGGCCCCCAGACGCGCTGTGCGGCCCGTTCGCCTTCCGGGGCCGGCCACAGGAACTGCACGGCGAGCGCGACAGCGAGGATGGCCGCGCCGCCCGCGGCGGCGCCATGCCAGAAGCGGGACGGCGTTCGAGCGGGTTCGGCCGGTGCCGACCCCGTGGGACTCTCCGCCGCCTCCTCGATCTCCTGCACGAAGCGCGGCCGGTAGGTGCCTTTGGGAATTTCAATGCGCGTGCCGGCACTGGCCGAGGTACGGTAATGCTCCTCGATCCGCTTGCGGAGTTCGTGCGTGCGGGTGCGGACGGTAGAGTCCAGTTCGGGTGCAAACTCGGCGGGGCGCCCGAGCGCCTTGACGCCAATGGCGTATTCGTTCAGCTCTCCCCCGCGGCCTTCGATTTCCTCGGTGACGAGGAAGCGCAGCAACTGGCGCAGTTGTTCGGAGCGGCCCAGCGCGGGGCTCGCCAGTACCGACTCCAGAGCCCGTTGTTTATCCTCGCATTCCGACGCCACAGCCATTCAAAACAACGTTATAACAATTCGGTAACGGCTGCCACATTCCTCAAAACAAGTCACTTATTTAACAACGGCCGCCTAACAAGAAATAACTTGCCGACCCCTCCGCCGAACGCCCATCCTGTGCGAATGTCTTCCGTCTCCCGTCGCGGACTCCTGCTGCTGGCGGCCACGCCGCCTCCTCAGGATGTTGTTGTCTACGGAGGCGTGCCGTGCGGCATCGCGGCGGCCATCGCGGCGGCGCGTTCGGGCAGCCGGGTCCTGTTGATAGAGCCATCGCGGCACGTTGGGGGACTGTCGACGAGCGGAATCAACACGGCCGAAAGCGAGCACATGCTGCATTGGACCATCGGCGGTATCGCGCTTGAGTTCTACGAGCGGCTGGGGCGGCACTATGGCACCGGGAAGCCGGAGTTCTACTTTGAATCCTCGATCGCCGAGCGGGTGTATCTGGAGATGCTGCGCGAGGCTGGGGTCACGGTTCGGTTCGGCCAGCGCGTGGAGAGCGTCGATGTCGTGGGCGGTCGCATTCGCGGGATCGGTCTGGCGGATGGGTCGCGGGTGATGGGGCGGGTCTTCGTCGATGCGTCCTATGAAGGGGACCTGATGGCGCGGGCCGGGGTTCGTTCGGTGGTGGGGCGGGAGAGCCGGGCGGAGTTCGGGGAGGAGGCGGCCGGGGTCCGCTTCGACAAGCAGCCGCGCGCGGCGCGGACGGTGGACGCTGATGGCCGGTTGCTGCCGGGGATTTCGGCCTGGGCCCGGGATTTGAAGGAAGGCGACGCGCACCGGTCCGGCATGAACTACAACTTCCGGTTGACGTTCGCCAAGGACCCCGCTCTGCGCGTTCCCATTCCAGCCCCGAAGCGGTACCAGCGGGAACGGTACACGCTGCTGGCGAACTGGCTGGGGGAGAATGCGGGCAAGCCGCTGCGGCTGACCGATTTCCTGGATCTGTACGCGCGGCGAAACGGGAAGTTCGAAGTGAACAACAAACAAGCCGCGATCATTTCCACCGGGCATTTTGGCGGCCAGTTCGACTATCCCACGGCGAGCTACTCCGAGCGCGAACGCATCATTGCCGACCACTGGGACTACACGCTGGGCCTGCTGCATTTCCTGGCCAATGATGCCTCCGTTCCGCCGGCCGTGCGCGAAGAGATGCGCGGCTGGGGGCTGCACAAGGACGAGTTTGCCGATAACGGAAACCTGCCGTACGCGTTGTATGTGCGGGAGGCGCGGCGGATGCGCGGGGAGTTTGTTGTCACGCAGAAGGACGTCACCACCGATCGCCGCAAGGCCGACGCCATCGGCATCAGCT
>CAMATG010000682.1 GCA_945860645.1 Candidatus Sulfopaludibacter sp. SbA3
TTGGCGGCGGCAAACCAGTGCAAGTTGATCTGCCATGGGATCGGGGCGGCGACGTACCACTTTGAGTCGGGGCTGGACCCATCGATGACGCCGTATGTGGAGTACGTCGATATCTACCGGGGGACGACGCAGGACTGGGTGTTGACGGGTGACCCGAAGCCGGCGGGAGGGCTGATTTCATTGACCGCGGCGCCTGGGTTTGGCTATTCGCTGGACGAGCGGGTGTTCGCGGAAGGGCTGCCGGTGGCCACAATTTGGTAGCTGTGGATAACCGGTGGATATCGGGAACTTGCGCCTTGGGCGCTGGCACCCTACCTTGGTAAGTTATGGCAAACGACCTCGTAATGCAGAAAGGCCTACCGGCCAATATCGAGGCCGAGCGGTATGTGCTGGGCGCTATTCTGTTGGATTCGTCGGCCTTCCTGAACGTCGGCAGCGCAATCCAGCCGGCGGACTTCTCGCTGCAGTCGCACCAGCTGATCTTTACGCGGATGCAGCAGCTGTTCGAACGCGGGGAGAAGATCGACCGGGTGACGATCGCGAACGAACTGATGCGGTTTGGCGAGCTGGACAACGTGGGCGGGATCTCGTATCTGGTGTCGCTGGACGACGGGTTGCCGCAGCTCTACAACCTGGAGAGCTACATCAAGATTGTGAAGGACAAGGCTGTGCTGCGGCACATCATCTTCACGTCGCAGGGGTTGATTGACCGGTGTGTGAACGGGTCGGACGACCCGCACGAGATTCTGGCGTCGGCGGAGGAGCAGTTGATGTCGCTGGGGGAAGCCCAGACGACTGATTCGCTGCTAACGCCGCGGCAGGTGATGGAGAAGTTCGAGGGCGGGTTGAACGCGTTCCTGGACCCGACGCGGCGGGTGCGCGGGACGTCGACGGGATTCCTGAAGCTGGACGAAATGACGGGCGGGTTCCGGCCGGGTGAGTTGATCATTCTGGCGGCCCGGCCTGCCATGGGCAAGACGGCGCTGGCGTTGAACCTGGGGCAGTATGTGGCGATGAACCCGACGAACCCGAAGGCGTGCGCGGTGTTCTCGCTCGAAATGTCGAACGAGTCGTTGCTGACTCGTATGATCTGCGCGCAGGCGCGGGTTTCGCAGACGAAGTTCCGGGAAGGGTATCTCAATGCCGACGAGCGGCGGTTGCTGCAGAAGGCGACGATCGACCTGGCGCGGGCGCCCATTTTCATTGACGATTCTTCGAATATCACGCTGATGGACATTCACGCCAAGCTGCGGAAACTGCAGCGGGATAACGAGCTCGGGCTGGTGATTGTGGACTACCTGCAACTGATGTCGACGCCGGGGCGGAGTGAAAACCGGACGCAGGAAGTGAGCCAGTTGTCGCGTGGTTTGAAGCTGTTGTCGAAAGAGTTGAAGTGTCCGTTCTTCGTGCTGTCGCAGCTGAGCCGCGCGCCGGAAACGCGGCCCGGTGACCACCGTCCGCAGTTGAGCGATTTGCGCGAATCGGGTTCGATTGAGCAGGACGCCGACATGGTGATGTTCGTGTTCCGCGAGGAGTACTACAAGCGGTTCGACGCGAACCTCCATGGGAAGGCTGAGCTGATTCTGGCCAAGCAACGTAACGGCCCGACGGGAACGGTGAAGCTGGCATTTTTGCATGAGTTCACCAAATTCGAGAACCTGCTGGAGGAGATGGACGACGGCGGGGGCGGCGGAGAGTAAATCATTCTACATGCCTTGACATTCTACACATAGTGCTCTTTACTATGTGTAGAGAGGCTATGCATTATGGCGAAGAAGTCTGAGCTGTTGCAGGGGACGTTGGACCTGCTGGTTTTGAAGACGCTGCGGCAGGAGCCGGCGCATGGGTATGCGATTGCGCAGAAGATTCTGGTTTCTTCGCGAAAGGTGCTGGATGTGCAGCAGGGGTCGCTGTACCCGGCGTTGCACCGGTTAGAGAAGAAGGGGCTCATTGAGAGCGAATGGCGCGAGGGAGACAACGGGCGGATGGCGAAGGTGTATTCGCTGAAGAAGGCGGGGAAGAAGCAGTTGGAAGAAGAGATGGAAGAGTGGTCGCGGTATATCGCGGCGATTCAGTGGGTACTGGAGGCGTAGCGATATGCGATGGCCCTGGAAGCGGGAAGACAGCGAGTTGGACCTGGAACTGCGGTACCACTTGGAGACGATGGCGGACGGCTTTGAAGCCGAAGGGATGACGCGGGCGGAGGCGATGCGGCGGGCGCGGCGGGAGTTTGGCGGGGTGGAACGGGTCAAGGACGAGTGCCGGGATGAGAGCCGGTGGCGGTGGATGTTGGAGGTGGGCCAGGACCTGCGGTTTGGCTGGCGGATGATGAAGAAGACGCCGGCGATTTCGATGGCGGCGGTGGCGACGCTGGCGTTGGGGATTGGGGCGACGACCGCCATTTTGATGCTGGCCGATACGCTGTTGTGGCGGAGCCTGCCGGTGGCGGCGCCTGAGCAGTTGAGCGAGGTTGTTTGGTTTTCCAAAGACGAGCCGGGGCCCATGAACTCGGGCAGTTCCGGGAGTATGTATCCGGACGGGCCGCTGCGGGTGGCGGACTTCTTTTCGTATGCGGCTTACCAGAACATGCGGGAGAGTGTGAAGGGAAAGGCGCAGGTTGCGGGACACCTGTACGTGGAACGGGTGAGTACGGCTTTCGAGGGGCGCGTTACGGTGGCCGATTCGCGGGCGGTGACGGGGAACTTCTTTCAGACGCTGGGGCTGCAGCCGCTGGCGGGACGGCTGCTGCAGGATAGCGATGAGGCGGATGGCAGCGCGCCGGTTGTCGTGCTGACGCACCGGTTTTGGATGGGGAAACTGGGCGGGCAGAGAGAATCTGTGGGAAAGCCGATGCGGATTAACAATCGCGTCTATACGATTGCGGGGGTGTTGCCGGCGGCGTTTACTGGAGTGATTCCGGGCGAGGGGACGGACCTGTACATTCCGATGCCGCACAGTCCGCAGATGCTGGGGCCGGATAGCTGGTACCGGGGCGGGATGGCTGATTCGCGGCAGTGGATCATGCAGTTGTTGGCGCGGCGGGCGGCGGGGGTGAGCGAAGAGGAGCTGCGAGCCGCGATGACGCCTGCGTATGCGGCGAGTTGGGCGGCGCCGCCGAAGTCGGCCGAGGGGACGCCGCAGTTGCGGGTTTCCGAGGCTTCGCGCGGATTGGGGGCGATGCGACGGCGGTTCGGTGATCCGGTGTGGACGCTGTTGGGGCTGGTGAGCCTGGTGCTGCTGATCGCTTGCGCGAACATCGCGAACCTATTGCTGGCGCGGAGTGTGGAGCGGGAAAAAGAAGCGGCGATGCGGGTTTCGCTGGGGTGCGGGGAGGGGCGGCTGATGCGGCAGTTCTTTACGGAGAGCCTGCTGCTGGCGGGGATTGGCGGGGCGTTGAGCATTGGTGTGGCGGCGGGGTTGGGCGCGCTGATGGTGTCGTTGATACCGGGGACGGAGGCGTTGACGCTGTCGCCGGAGACGGACCCGCGGGCATTGTTGGGCGCGGGTGTGGTGACGTTGGGAACGGCGCTGTTGTTTGGGTTGTATCCGGCGTGGCGGACGGCGCGGGTTGGCACGGCTCCGGCGTTGAAAGAGGGACTGACATTGAGCCGGGCGCGGTGGACGCCGGCGCGGCTGTTGGTGGTGGCGCAGGTGGCGCTGGGCGTGCTGCTGGTGGCGGCGGCGCTGGTGTTTACATCGCGGTTAAATGACCTGGCGGGGAAGGATGCTGGGTTCGAACGGGGGCACGTGTTGTTGTTTGATATCCGGCCCGGGGAGATTGGGTATAAAGAGCAGCGGCTGCGGCAGTTTTATTTGGCGTTGGAGGAGGGGTTGGGGGCGTTGGGGAGCGTGGCGCACGTTGGGTTGGCGCAGACGCGGCCGATGCGCGGCGGCGGGTATTGGAACCCCGTTTCGGTGCCGGGCGGCAAGGAGGTGGGGGCG
>CAMATG010000683.1 GCA_945860645.1 Candidatus Sulfopaludibacter sp. SbA3
AAACGAACCCAAAAAAAACGGCCGGAAGCCCCCGCTTCCGGCCGTTTTCCTATTAATTAGGGGTCAGGCACTGTTATCCACCGTATCTTTTTCCACATTCAAATAACCCTAATCCCGCCAACACCTTACAGCCATTTTTCAAAACGCAAAAACAACCCCCACCCAAAACAACACTATCTCGCCCCAGCCTTCTCATTATCCCGGCGCGCCGCGTCATAACTGCTGTTCTGTCGCAAAACCTCATGCACCATCGCGAACACCTTCGGATTCCAAACGTCCCCATGATTCCGAATGAACCGGCGTCCGGTATTTAGCAACCAGAACCTGGTCTTCACGTTTCGATGCGGCTCCACATTGAACGTATCCGCATAAGGCGGCTTGCCCGCCTTCGGAACCTGCGGCACAAAGAAACACACCGAACTCGTATGCGGATCCGGACACGGCTTCTCCTTCAGGTTCTTCGGATCATAGTGCGTATGCATCCAGAATGAGTTCGCCGCCGAAAACGGCACCAGCTCAAACCGCAGCGGCTTCACGCTCGTCGGATACCAGAAAAACGCCAACGTAGCGATCGGCTGCACCAAACCCGTCGCAAAATCCGTCCGCGACGACACGCCAAGATAGAACGGATCCTGCCCACAAACCGGATTATTCGGCGTCTCTCGACAACTCTTGTTCCAATCCCGTATCGTCCGCCGGCTAATCGTGTTCGACGACGCCGCATTCACATAGAAGATCAAATCCGCGGGCGGCCGCTCCGCCACCGCCCGCCCCTTCACCCGCAACGGGTCCAGCACCTCCGCCGCATTCTCCAGCACCCTCGCCCCAAACGAATGCCCCATCAAAGCGACAACATGCTGATCCCGATTCTTCCCAATCGTCCTCAGCAGTATCTGATCCAGCGCGTCCCGCATCATCGTCATCCCCACGCGCGTCGCCCCATACCGCCGCAAAATATAACTCGGAACGATATAAGTCACCAACCCCGCCGGCGTAAAATCCATCCCCTGCCACGCAAGATAGATCCCCACCACCGCCGGCGGCGCCCCCTTCACCGTCGGATATTGCCGCGCCAACTCAGCCAACCCGCAATCCCTGAACTTCGCCACATCCCCCTTCAAATCCGGACACTCCCGCCCCTTGTTATCCAATTCACCCGCATTGTTATGCCATCCATGGACATAAATGAACACTAACGGCTTCTGCGCACCTCCATGAGTAGCGGCCTGAATCTGCGCCAGCGCCCGATCCAATTGCCCCTTGTCGAAGTACGACCCATCTCCCCGAACCTCCACGAAGTTAATCGAAAAGTCATGACCGTCCCCCGATCGATGCTCCTCAAAATCACACATCTTCTCCACTTTGCATCGCTCATGGGATTCCGGAAACCGAAACTGCTGATCTTTCACATAGAACGACACGCCCGCCAGTGGCAACGCCAGCAACAGTATCGCGCACAACTTCATAGGTGCCTCCAAAGCCACAGTTCTAACTCCCGCCAACCACAAACATCGGATCAAAATCCTGGGAATCCGCGCTCCCGCCACTATAGCGACTCAGCGGCTTATCGCAGTTCCTGGTCGCCATCCACCGGTACGCATAGATCTTCACCGGATTAGTGAACTTACGCTTCCCAGTTATCTTGCTCGCTTCATTCGGAATCACTTCCAGCACAACATGTGCTAACTTGTCGTCAAAATAGTCGAGGTCAATATCCGCCAGCACTTTCCCAGCCCCCGCTGACTTAGTGTTAAGGCTGAAGTTCAAATTTGCCTCACGAAATCGCCCCGATTCTTTGAACCCCGCATCCGCCCCGGGATGCCCCCCGAAGAGAGCCGGGACAAAAGATTCTTCCCTCAGCCGCCCCGGCAGCCTGGAGTCCGCCGTAACGAAGATCCGGTCTTCCTGAACGCCCTGCCAAATCGCCCCACCCCTGCGAGGCTGCAAAACAATCGACTCCAACGTCTCAATCACATCCTTCGCATTCGGCAGCCAGCGGATCGCCTCCAGCACATTCAGCAAACACGCCAGTGACTTAGGCTCGAAAGTTCGCAGCGCGTCCAGGTGTTTCTTCGCATCCGGATCACTCCCAATCAACTTGGCATAAGGCGTTTCCGTTTGAATCAACTTCCCATAAAAATTGGAGTCAAATTCAATATTCTCCGCCTTATGGACCAACATCAGGGAAACAGGCCGCGAAAGGTCTTTCACAAACACCCCGCACTGATGAAAACCATCCCGGGCAGCAATCACCACCAACTCCCCCGGATTGTCGTCGAAGTTGACATCTAGACGATCCGAATCAACATACTTCGCCACCAGATTCTTGCCCTCAAATTTCTTGCGAACATACACCAGAACATTCCCCGCCAAAAACGGCCGGCGCCGCCCATCGTATATTTGGATCTCTAAAGTTGGCATTCCCGTCTCCTATGGCTTATCCGTCGCACCGGCCCACAAGTAAAATCCATCCATGGTCCGAAACCACTTCTTACTCGAAGTGCCTTGGCCGGTCGGCATTTCTTGTCCCTCCACCGCCCCCGTCACCGGGACCAACGTATCCGCGGCCACCTCGCCCGCGCTCGGAGCCGTTCCATTCGGCGCCCCCGACCGCAGCGATGTCGCCGTTTTGATCAGCACCAGATCCGGCTGATCGCTCAACACCGCCGGCCGACTTGCCGGCGCCGGGGGAGTTGCCGTCTCCGGTTGCTGCGACTCCTGCCGGCTCTTCCGCTCCGAGTCATCTTTCTGCGCCAGCAACGACCGCAAGCCCAACAAACGTTTCAACAGGTCATACCAGAACGGCGCGCCAAGCCCCACCAGGATTCCGGAAAAGATCATTCCTAACGTAAGTTCCATAGGCCGCCCTTCCGTGTTCGGAATGACACCGATTTCTGGACTCTGCAACTCCTTCGTAAGTCGGCCTAATTCCGCCTTCGTCGCCTCAGCCAACTGCTTCTGGGGGACCTCTGTCTGGCTCTTCAACTCGTCATAACGTTTCAAAGCCTGATCCGCTTGCGCCACAAGCTGGCTTCTCAACTTGTCATCCTTCGCCAATTGGTTCACCAGTTGGATCGAATCCAGTTGAATCCCCCAACAAACCAGAAACCCCACCACGCACGTCAGCCACCGCGCCTCCAGCGCAAAATTACCCGAAACCCGGCTCACCGTGTTATCGAACCACGAAAAAATCTTCGCCGTAAACGGAGACCCCGCGCCCTGCAGCACCGCCTGCGCCCGCCACTGCGCCGCCGGCAATTGCGGATTCGCCGCCTCCTGGTCCAACGCAAGCTGCCGAACCTGCGCGATCACCGCCCCCGGATTGCTAATGCCGCTGCGCGCCAGCGCGGTCTTCAGGGCCCCGCGAACCGCATCCAACACCACCGCGTCGGCAGCGCGCGCTCGAACCAACTCCCGGTCCTGCGCCGCCATCGGCCCATCCCCCGCCGCCCACTCCAGCAAAATCAAAACCAGCTCTTCCCGCTGAATCACCGCCGCCGGATTCGCCCCTGGCAAACCAGGCACCCCTCGCCGCGTCCGGCGAAGCAAATTCCGAAACCAACCGCTCGCCCAGCCCAGCGGCGTATTCCCCCGGCTCACCAGCGGGTGCCGCTGAATCCGCTGCGCAATGTAATGCTTATGATCGCTCAACAACAACGGATCAATCTGCGCAATCAATTCTTGCAAGCCGTCGCGCAAATGCCGGCTCCGCGCAAAGGACGAAGTCAACAACACTTGCACAATCGCCGTTACCGCCGTGGAGACCAACAACATCACCACCGCTAACCCAATCAGAATATCCAGCTGCTTCAGCACAGGCACTGTCATTGCCCATCCTTCTCTCAATTCGACTACCGCCGCGGCTGCATCGCCCCAGCCCAATCACGGTCGGCTTAGTTGAGATAGCGGATAATAACAAAAAACAGTGACAAAAAACTAA
>CAMATG010000684.1 GCA_945860645.1 Candidatus Sulfopaludibacter sp. SbA3
AGAGACGCGGAAATCGGTTTCGCCGCGTCGGAAGCCGAACAGGCGCGGGCCGAAGCCGAAGCTGAAGGCCTCGACATGGACGTCAAACCAGCGGGCGGCCCAGTAGTGGCCGAGTTCGTGGATGAGGATCATGATCCCGATCAGGACCAGCATCCACCAGATATTGTTGATGACTCCCATGCCTTCTTATTCCGGCCGTGCGCCTGTTAGCGGGCGGCTGGAATCCTTTCCAGAACCAGATTCCGAGCCGTCTCGCGGCTTTGCCTGTCGATTTCCAATACCTCTTCGACGCTGCGCGGCGTGCGATTGGGTACCTTATCCAGTGTCTCACTAACAACTTCCGCAATTCCGGGGAACGGAATCCGCTCGTCGAGGAATGCTTCCACGGCTATCTCATCGGCCGCGTTCAGAATACATGTAGCTGCGCCGCCGGCTTCCTGCGCCTGGTAGGAGAGTTTCAACAGGGGGAACTTGTCGAAATCGGGGGGCTCGAACTCCCAGACACGGGCCATTTTCCAATCCATGCGCGGGACGGGGGCCGGGTCGCGGGCGGGGTAGGTGAGCGCGTACTGAATCGGCATGCGCATGTCGGTGGCGCAGACCTGGGCGATTACCGAGCCGTCGTTGTATTCGACCATCGCGTGGACCGAGGACTGCGGGTGGACGACGACGTCGACATCACGCGGGTGGAAGTCGAAAAGCCAGCAGGCTTCGATGACTTCAAAGCCTTTATTCATCAGCGTGGCCGAATCGATGGTGATGCGGCGGCCCATCTTCCAGGTCGGATGGTTCAGCGCTTCGGCGACGGTGACCGTTTGGAGTTTTTCCTTCGGCGTTTTGCGGAAGGGCCCGCCGCTGGCGGTGAGGATGAGTTTCGAGACATCTTCGCGGCGGCCGGCGCGGAGGCACTGGTGGGCGCCGTTGTGTTCGCTATCGACCGGGATCATCTGCGTGCGGTGTTCCTTGACGGCGGCCATGACGAGGCTGCCTCCGGCGACGAGGGTCTCTTTATTGGCGAGGCCTACAGATTTTTTGTGGACGATGGCTTCGTAGGTGGCTTCCAGGCCGGCGACGCCGACGATGGCCGACATGACGAAATCGACTTCCGGGGCGATGGAGACGGCGATGCGGGCCTTGGCGCCGTGGGCGAGTTCGGGCTTTTGGCCGGTCTCGTGGAGGCGGGCGGCGAGTAAATCCTGAATTCGGGAATCGGCTACGACGACGACTTTGGGTTCGAACTCGCGAATCTGTTCGAGGAGGAGATCGACGTTGGTGCCGGCGACGAGGGCGTAGATGCCGTAGGCGTCGCGATTGCGGCGAACCACGTCGAGAGTGCTGGTCCCAATGGACCCGGTAGAACCAAGAACAGTCAACGTGCGCATGCTTGCCGTACCCAAATCATATCATTGTCGCCGCTAGAAGAGATTCCTGCTAAGTCCTAGTGGGGACAGGAAAAGATCCCAGAGTTTGGGAGGAGATCGTTAAGGTCCCTATTGGTCTAGATAGGGAACCCCGAAGGGCGCCAGGGAGGATGCTTCAGGGGTCTTTATGAGGTTAGTCTCGCTTTGGTGGGAGTTGCCTCCCTGGCTTAATTCCAATACTAATATATGATTTTTGGAAGTGCAAGCTTTTTCTGTGAAAAATAAGAGAAGAAGGACGCTTACGCGTCCTTCTTTTTCACTTCCACGCCGGTCATTCCTTCTAACACCTTGATAGTAGAGCAGATATCCTCATCTCCGTGGCCGGTGGCGATGGCGGCCTGGAACATCTGGTGGGTGAGGGAGGTGAGGGGGAGGGGTACGCCGAGGTCGCGACCGGACTCGAGCATGAGGCCGATGTCCTTGTGCATCCACTTTACGGAGAAGTTGGTGGTGAAGTCGCGACGGAAGACGTAGGGGGCTTTGAAGGCGATGAGGCCGGACTTGGCGGCGGAGTTATCGAGGATGTCGAGCATGAGGTCGGGATCGACGCCGGCTTTGGTGGCCAGGACGAGGCCTTCGTTGAATGCTTGCAACAGGTTGGAGAGGATCAGGTTTTGGGTGAGCTTGGCGTGCATGCCGAGGCCGGGGCCGCCGCAGTAGTAAAGACGCTTGCCCATGGGCTCCAAAAGGGGCTTAACTTGGTCAAAAACGTCCTTTTTACCGCCGATCATGAACGTTAAATTGCCACCTTCGGCGCCGGGTTTGGAGCCGGTGCAGGGAGCATCGAGGAATTCGACGCCTTTTTCGGCGCAGCGGAGGGCGGCGGATTTGGAGTAGGCGCAGGCGACGGTGGAGGCGTCGACGATGACGGTGCCCGGTTTGGCGGCTTCCATGAGGCCATCGGCGCCGAAGACGACCTGTTCGGACATGGCGGTATCGCCAACAATCAGGACGATAACGTCCGCTTTAGCTGCGACCTCTTTCGGGGTAGCGCAGGCGGTGGCGAGGCCGGGGAACTTAGCGGCCAGTTCTTCGGCTTTCGCGGAGGTGAAGCTCCAGAGGGCCACTTCGTGGCCGGCTTGCAACAAGTTGCGGGCCATGGGGTAACCCATGATGCCCAATCCCAAGAATCCTAGTTTCGCCATGACTCCGTCAGTCTATAACGGGGCGTTAGCGGGCAACAAGCGGTTTAGTGGTGGACGGGAATTTTTGCGAGAAGTTTAAGGACCAGGAGGTCGGAGGACTGGTAGGTGGTGGCGCCGATGTTGTTTACTTCGTCGTCACTTTGGGCGATGTGGGTTTTCACCAGCTCGCGAAACCGGTCAATCGAGATCCCCAGCGCATGGGCCGCTTCCGTCTCGGAGTAGAAAGACTTGGAGCTGCGGGTGGAAAGGGTGGTGATTAGCATTTTGTTAATCCCGACTGGGGATCTACTAGCGATTTTAGGGACAGTGCGTGGCTTACCCAATTGGTCTTATTCCTTAGAAGCCACTAAGCAATGTACTGACACGGGCGTTTCGAGCTTGATGGGGGGATGAGCTGGAACTGGCAGAGAAAAGACCTTAGGCCAATCTCAGGGGGACGGAGGGGGCGGGTGCCTCCGGGTGAGGAAAAGAGGGGGGATACGGCACTGGGGTGCTTTTGTGAACGCCGTCGAGTGGCTATAACGCGTTGATAACGGGTGACTTGTTCGGTCGCGACGGGAAATACGGGGGATAACAGTGAGTGGCACCTATTTTGGTAGGATGGGGGGCATGAATCGGAAATGGGTGTTGGTGGCGCGGCCGGAGGGGTTACCCAGGGCTACGGATTTTGCTTGGAAGGAAGAGGCTATTCCAACGCCTGGGCCGGGGGAGGTGCTGGTTCGGAGCATCTACCTTTCGCTCGATCCGGCGATGCGTGGGTGGATGTCGCACGACACCTATATCCCAGCCGTTGAGCTGGGTGCGGTGATGCGGGGCGGGGCGATTGGCTTGGTGGAGGCGTCGAACCATCCGGGGTTTGCGGTGGGCGATCAGGTGCAGGGGATGCTGGGGTGGCAGACGCATTGTGTGGTGGATGGCAGGGCGGTGTTGAAGTTGCCGGAGTTGCCGGTGCCGTTGGGGGCGCGGTTCGGGTTGTTGGGACATATTGGGATTACGGCTTATTTTGGATTGCTGGACATTGGGGCGCCGAAGGAGGGGGAGACGCTGGTGGTGTCAGCCGCGGCGGGGGCGGTGGGATCGCTGGTGGGGCAGATCGGGAAGTTGAAGGGCTGCCGGGTGGTGGGGATTGCGGGATCGGATTCCAAGTGCGAACGGTTGACGAAAGACCTGGGGTTTGACGCGGCGATTAACTATAAGACCGAGAATCTGCACAAGGCGCTGAAGGTGCACTGTCCGAAGGGGATTGACGTCTACTTTGAGAACGTCGGCGGGAAGACGCTGGAGACGGTGCTGAACCACATGAATCTGTTTGGGCGGATTCCGGTGTGCGGGATGATTTCCGGATACAACAACACGGAAGCTACGCCGGGG